>CAYJMI010000082.1:0-3911 GCA_964371285.1 uncultured Vicingus sp.
TAAAGGTTCCACTTGCTGTTGGTGTGCCACTTATTGTAATTACTCCGCCTGCCCAGTTCGCTGTTACTCCGGCTGGTAGTCCTACGGCTGCTCCTATGCCTGTCGCTCCTGTGGTGGTATGTGTAATATTGGTTATTGCTGTATTGATACATACTGTTGGTGTGGATGACGCTGCACTTACTGTATTGGTAGGTGTTACTGTTATCGTGCCTGTTGCATTTACTGCTCCACAGCCTCCTGTTAGTGGTATCGTATAGTTAAAGGTTCCACTTGCTGTTGGTGTGCCACTTATTGTTATGGTATTACCTGACCAAGTTGCTGATACTCCAGATGGTAATCCATTTGCTCCAGATACTCCATCATTTGAGATGCCGGTAGCAAGTGTAGTTGTATGAGTTATATTTGTAATAGCATTATTTATACAAACTATTGGTGAAGATGAAGGAGCCGAAGCCGTCATTAATGGATTAATAGTAATAGTTGCAATTCCGTCAACACTACAAGGAGGTGTTCCAAGCGTGTAAGTAACAGTATGGGTGCCAACCGGGGCTGTATTCGAATTTACAACACCAGTAGCTGTATTTAATGAGGCTCCTAAGGTCGGCGAACTATAAACACCACCAGCATCAGCAACTAATGTAGGAGTTACGTTTCCTGAATTTAAACAAACCGTTGCATAATCTAAACTAGTGAAAGAGTATGGAGCAGTTACCGTAATTGTTTTGGTAGATGAACCTGTACAACCATTTTCATCATCCCAACTATAAGTAACTTGATAACTTCCTGGTCCGGCAACTGCCGGATCAAAATAAGTAAGACCATTTGTTGTTGTTAAATCAATTGAACCTACTGGGGCATTTGATGTCCAAGCTGCAATTCCATCTGGATAAAACGGTCCAAATCTTTGACAAAAACCATTTCCAGAATTACTAGTACCAGTTCCATGAATTGTACCAGTCCCAGCATTTTCAACTTGCCAAGGTATATTGCCAGAAGTATTACATAATTCTAAATAATAAGGAGTTGAAGCACTTAACCAACCACCATAAACAGTGTATGTGGTACTATTTGGTATATTATTAGCAAAAATTGCAGTTCCAGAACCTAAAGCTGCTGTTCCTCCCAAATAAATCCATATTTGATCGTTACCATCAATATTTCCAGTAACAATAAAATTATAAGCAGGCGTAATATAATTACCTGAAACAACAGTATCGTCAGCTGCAAGATAGACCCAATCATCAGTACAAGACATGGTAGATGGAAAAGGTGTAATTTCGGTATATGGAGAAACATTAATTTCTGCGTGATAATCTACTGTTCCACAAACCGGAGAAGCAACATCCACATCAATATCAAAATCACACAAAGAATTTGCTCCACCGGCATTATCTCCATCAACCATAATGTAGTAGGTTGTGCCTCCAACTCCTGTAAAATTGATAGAAGAATTTGAGGAAATAGCTTGTTGACATATTACGCTAGAAAAAGCAGCACAGTTACCAGTCATAATAGTAACATCAACTCCGTTACCACTACCAAAACAAGAGATGTTTGTAATATTTACCGTTGTTTGTCCACTACTAGGAGTAGTAAATGTGTACCAAACATTTCCCTCTGTATTTCCTTCACAATCTTGCCAGTCTGAAGTCTCTACTGTAGCACAAAAATCTGTTCCTGGAACAGGTGCAGCATTTACAGTTAAGTTTTGAGCAGCGGCACAATTATCGTTGGCAGGAGGAGTTCCACCAGTTGCAGTTGTGGTGTACGTTCCTGTACCACCATTATAGTCCCAAACTCTAATCCATACTGTTGCACCTGGAGTTAACCCCGTAGCAGTAGCTAATGCATCTAAACCAGTTCCGCTATCATCATCACAACTTCTTAAGGTTAATGTGGAACAGTTTGGACCGGAATATATCCCAACTACAGGATCACCAGTAACTATAGCCGCATAAACAGTAACATCGCCATTTGCATCAACAATAGTAGTGTACCAAGCATCATAAGGCTGAGAATTACCTGGTCCACCAATTTGACCAGCAGTAATATCACTACCTACGCTACTACATCCAACTCCGTTTTCTGTAGAAGGATTTGTTATACCAGAGTTTGTAAATGCACTAGTTAGATTTATAGTGTTTGGAGCACACGCATTTGGAAGTGGACCTGCAGCACAAGGGGTTGATGCTAACTGAGAATAAGCTTTTGTTAATGAAAAAAAGCTTAATAAAATGATGGTGTATAATCTTAATTTCATTAGTTTGATTATTTAATTAATTGAATAACACGGTTATATTCTGAATCATTTTTATCACTTTTAAGGATTGATAGATAATAACTTTGTTCATTTTTAGTAACATTTAAAACTCCCTTTGAGTTTACGTATTCAATAAATTCAGCTTTTTTTAAGGTGTATTTAGAATTGTTTTCCGCAATCTTATTGCTTCTTTCGGAGGGAGATAGTGAATTATCTTTATCGATGATGTTTCTTTCATCTTCAATGGAATACAATTCTTGAAGTAAGGAATTATTTTTATTTGTTGAAGCATTATTTACTGAACTGGAAGATAATTGAGGAGCTCTACTTTTCGGATTAGTCACACTAATTGTATCAGTATGTCTAGGTTGTGATGAATTTGATTGATGGTTTGGTGTTGGTTGTTTTAATATTTTTTCACTTTTCTGAGCAAAGGAAAAGGAAATTATTCCCAAACAGAAAGTCATTAAAACTAAATTTAGTTTCATAATTTTTAATTTTATTGATAAAAAGGTTTTTTAAAATATTCTCTATTATAAGGTAAATATATGTTTTTTTAACAATCTGAAGACGTTTATTTATAAAAATAGTTGCACAATATTAATTATTAATCGAAGAAATATATCTATTTATCAATTTTACAATAAAAAAGGGGCGAATAAATTCGCCCCTTTTTTATTGCAGTAATCTTTCAATTATCTAATTAAGCTAAAACCACCTTTTTTGAAGTATTCTTCTCCATCCATACCTTTTGCACTGATAATATAAAAATATGTCCCGTCAGGAGCTTCTATTCCACTCTGTGTTCTTCCATCCCAATATCCTTTAACATGATTCCATGAATACATTTTTTGTCCCCAACGGTTAAATATTTCTGCTTCAACTGATTCAAGATTTGTTCCGTCAACGGTAAACACATCATTAGAGCCATCGCCATTTGGCGTAAATACATTAGGAATTAATATACTTGATTGACCAATTACTTCAATAGTTATTGAAGCGGTATCAGAACATAAACCATCGGAAACAATTAGAGTAGCTATGTAGTTTCCTAACTCATTATAAGTGTGGCTTGGTTCGTATAGAATTGATGTAGCAGATGCGTCACCAAAATTCCAGTCGTATATTATTGAAGGTCCGGTAGTACTTGTATTTGTAAACATTACATCTAGTGGCATAAATCCTGATGTTGGTGTGGCAGTTATTGATGCTGTTACTCCTCCTACAATAACATTAACAGCTGTTAATGTACTCGAACAAGTTCCAGCTTCATTTACATAGAAGGTGTATAATCCTGTTGATGAAACTAATGATGTCGCATCAAACGGGCTTCCTGTTCCAATGACTGTTGTTCCAGCCACATCGCTATACCAAGTTATTATTCCGTTTCCACTTCCTGTTGCTGTCAGCATTAATGTTTCTCCTATACAAATTGGTGTAATAACATCTGGTGTCGCACTTAATGTCGGGCTAATCGTTAACGTAACCATAACAACACTGTCACATCCGTTTGCTGCTATCAATGTTTCTGTTCCTGATAAGTTAGTTGCATCGTAAGTGGTTCCATTAAACACAAACGATCCTCCATTACACATTGTTGAATCTAGTGTTCCTGTAATTAACGGAAGTTCTATTACGCTTACGGTTACAA
>CAYJMI010000082.1:4011-16332 GCA_964371285.1 uncultured Vicingus sp.
AGTTAGTTGCATCGTAAGTGGTTCCATTAAACACAAACGATCCTCCATTACATATGGTTGAATCTAATGTTCCTACACTTTGTGATTGAACGGCAAATGTAATGGTGCTATTATTGTTACAGCTTCCATCTGTTACGTCAACATATAATGTTAAACCATTTGTTACTGTTACAGCTGTTGGAGTTGCAACAGGGGTTGTTAGTCCTGCATCTTGATACCAATCAAATGTAGCTCCTCCACTATAAATAGCACTGTTGTAACTTGTTAAATCTACATTGGCAACTGTTCCGCTTCCTACCGCATCTTCACATAATGATGGTGTTTGAGCGTTTAATGTTATTGTACTTGTAACACTATAGGTAATGGTTGCAATCGTTGTACATGTTCCATTATCTACTTCTGCATAAAATACTTGTCCATCTGTAACCGTAACATTTGTAGGTGTTCCAACTGGTGAGGTTAACAAGGTATCATTGTACCAAGTTATGGTTGTTCCTGTTCCTCCATCAATAGAATTATTTTGTGACGTTAAATCCACATTTGATGCAGTTCCTCCTCCTAATACATCTTCACATACTTGTGGGGTTTGATTATTTGCTGTTGGTAATGGGTTTGTTAAAATGGTTGCTGTTCCACTATATGTGCCTGTGCAGTTTGCATCTGATACGGCTGTTACCGTATAAGTTGCATCAACTAATCCACTCAATGTTACTGGTGAAGTTGCTGGATTGATGGTAACTGGTGTTGTTCCATCAGTATAAGTAACCGACCAAGGCCCTGTTCCTGTTAGTGTTATTGTTATGTCTGGTATAGCATCTCCTGTACAGAAGGTTCCTCCTCCACTTATTGTTGCTGTGGGTAGTGGATTTGTTAAAATGGTTGCTGTTCCGCTAAATGTGCCCGTGCAGTTTGCATCTGATACGGCTGTTACCGTGTAAGTTCCATCTGCTAATCCACTCAATGTAACTGGAGAGGTTACAGGATTAATGGTTACCGGGGTTACGCCATCTGTGTAGGTTACTGACCAAGGCCCTGTTCCTGTTAAAGTAATGGTAACATCAGGAATAGCATCGCCAGCACAAATGGTACCACCTCCACTAATTGTTGCTATTGGTAACGGGTTTACAGTAAAGTGTACAAATATATCAACGGTAGGACAACTTCCTTGTTGTACTTGTACATTGATACTGTCACCATCATTGATAGTAACTCCTGTTGGTCCTGTAGCCCAAGTATAACTTGAGGCTCCAGCAAAAACACTGTTGTTAAATGTTGTTAAGTCAACATTAGCAACACTTCCTCCTCCTAAAACATCTTCACAAAATTCTGGTGTTGGGTCATTTAAAACAATATTTCCTGAAACGGAATACGTAATGGTGCCTTGAACAATACATCCATTTATTTCTACTTCAAAGTAAAATATTTCTCCATTATCAACTGTTTCATTTGTAGGGTTATAGGTTGTAACATAAGTGTTATCTGTATACCATGTTATGGTTCCTGTTGCATTTATTGCACCATTTAAACTGGTAACATCTATGTTTAATGCTTGTCCTGAACCAGAAATATTCTCACATTCCGATGCCGTGGTGATTCCAATGGTTGGATCAGGGTTAACAGTTATCGTTCCCGTAGCATTTACTGTTCCACAACCGCCTGTTAGGGGTATCGAATAGTTAAATGTTCCACTAGCGGTTGGAGTACCACTTATAGTTATCGTGTTGCCTGCCCAGTTGGCTGTTACTCCTGCTGGCAAGCCTACTGTTGCTCCTATGCCTGTAGCTCCTATAGTAGTGTGTGTAATATTGGTTATTGCTGTATTGATACATACTGTTGGACTTGATGAGGCTGGTGTTACTGTCATGTCTGGATTTACAGTAATCGTTCCTGTGGCATTTACTGTTCCACAACCGCCTGTTAGTGGAATTGAATAGTTAAACGTTCCACTAGCTGTTGGGGTGCCACTTATCGTAATAGTACCTCCTGCCCAGTTAGCTGTTACTCCAGCTGGTAAGCCTACTGATGCTCCTATGCCTGTCGCTACTGTGGTGGTATGTGTTATGTTTGTTATTGCTGTATTGATACATACGGTTGGATTTGACGAGGCTGGTGTTACTGTCATGTCTGGATTTACAGTAATCGTTCCTGTGGCATTTACTGTTCCACAACCGCCTGTTAGTGGAATTGAATAGTTAAACGTTCCACTAGCTGTTGGGGTGCCACTTATCGTAATAGTACCTCCTGCCCAGTTAGCTGTTACTCCAGCTGGTAAGCCTACTGATGCTCCTATGCCTGTCGCTACTGTGGTGGTATGTGTTATGTTTGTTATTGCTGTATTGATACATACGGTTGGATTTGACGAGGCTGGTGTTACTGTCATGTCTGGATTTACAGTAATCGTTCCTGTGGCATTTATGGATCCAACAGATCCACAGCCTCCTGTTAGTGGTATCGTATAGTTAAAGGTTCCACTTGCTGTTGGTGTGCCACTTATTGTAATTACTCCGCCTGCCCAATTTGCTGTTACTCCGGCTGGTAATCCCACTGCTGCTCCTATACCTGTCGCTCCTGTGGTCGTGTGCGTTATGTTTGTTATTGCTGTATTGATACACACCGTTGGTGTGGATGACGCTGCACTTACTGTATTGGTAGGTGTTACTGTTATTGTCCCTGTGGCATTTACTGTTCCACAACCGCCTGTTAAAGGAATGGTATAATTAAACGTTCCACTAGCTGTTGGGGTGCCACTTATGGTAATAGTACCTCCTGCCCAGTTAGCTGTTACTCCGGCTGGTAAGCCTACTGCTGCTCCTATGCCTGTTGCTCCCGTGGTAGTGTGGGTTATATTTGTTATTGCCGTATTAATACATACTGTTGGTGTGGATGATGGTGCCGATACAGTATTGGCTGGTGTTACTGTTATCGTACCTGTTGCATTTACTGCTCCACAGCCAGATGTAAGCGGAATAGAATAGTTAAACGTTCCACTGGCGGTTGGGGTTCCACTTATTGTTATGGTACCTCCTGCCCAGTTAGCTGTTACGCCGGCTGGTAAGCCTACTGCTGCTCCTATGCCTGTTGCACCAGTTGTTGTATGGGTAATTGGTGTTATCGCAGTATTGATACATACTGTTGGGCTTGATGATGCAGGAGATACCGTAGGGTCATCAGTAATAGTAATTGTTCCTGAACCTGTTGCACCACAAGGCATAGTACCTACAGAATAATTGATAGTATGAGTACCGACTGGAGCTGTAGCTATGTTAACTGCACCTGTTGCTGAATTCAAAGACGCACCTAGAGTAGCAGAACTGTAGGCTCCTCCTGCCGTACCATTAAGTGTAGGATTAACTGTTCCACCTGCAGATTTACAAACTGTGGTGTAAGTTAAACTAGTAAAAGAGTATGGATTGGTAACTGTAATTGTTTTTAATTCTGAATCAACACAACCTGCACCATTGTTCCACGTATATTGGAAGTTATATGTTCCCGGACCGGCAACAACAGGATCGAAGTACATTAAACCTGCATCATTTGCTCCAATTGAAGCTGCAGGTGCATTAGATGCCCAACCTGCTGTTCCCGCAGGGGAGTATGGACCAAAACGTGTGCAACCAGCACCTGAGGCATCATTTCCGTTACCATAAATAGTTCCTGTACCACCATCATAAACTGTCCAATCGACACTGCTTTCATCACATATTTCAAAGTAATAACTGGTAGAAGGGCTTAAATACTCTCCATATATGGTGAGTACAGTTCCATCGTTTAAATTAAATGATCCTAATAAAGTTCCTGAACCTAAAGCACCAGAACCTCCAGAATAAATATTTACATAGTCATTTGGGTCATTAGTTGGTGTAAATTCAAAATGTAATGCTGGTGTAATATAGCCTCCAGAAGATGCAGAATCGTTAGCTACCAAATAAATCCAATCATCTTCACAAGTCATTGTAGAAGGGAATGGACTAATTGTATTGTATGGAGAAACATTCTCTTCGGCATGAAAATCAACCAATCCACAACTAGGAGGAAATAAAATACTACAATCAGTAGAACCTGAGCCACTTGTTTGTTCAAACGTGATTTGACCAGGCTGATTAGAAAAATTTGTAAGTAACATCATATAAACTTGACCAGCCACAGCATTTCCTGAAGTATTACTAGAAATTTCTGCCCATTCGGTAGCAGCAGGATCATAACTACAATCCACCGCTTCACCAGAACAGTTATGGTCGCCTGAGCATCCACCAGGATTACCTAAATCACCACATTGTCCAAGAGCTGTAGCTAAATTTGGAAAAGGACCATAAAGTATATAATCGACATCAATACCAGCACCAGAGTTATTTACCTGAGAAATATCAATTCCAATAGAACCACTCGTTCCAATTTGCATATAATACCACGCAGGATTCGGTGTTGAACCTAAACAACCAGGATCATTACTACCAATACTATTACCAATTCCAGTACTATTTGGAAAGGTATAAGTATTTTCGGAACAAAAAGGATCGGCAGTAGCACAAGTTGCCCCTTGACTAAAAGCTGTTTGAAATGAAAATAAACTAACAATTAGTGATAATAAAATGTAAATATTTTTCATATTGAGAAATTTATGTTGAAATATGGTAGGTTATTTATTTATTTATGGTTGACCAGTATTCTGATTTAAAAAGATTAACATTTTGTTTGGTCCAATTTTTCATTATTTGAATGTAACCTTTTCTAGATTGACCTTTCAAGTACTTAGGAAAACCTTCAGGAATTTGTCCTGTAACCGACATTGATTTTATGGTAACATCATAATCCAAATAAGAACTTATTGGTTTTACTTTATCAGGATTATTTGCTACCCAATGTTTCATAACTAAGATATAATCTGCTTTAGATTGTCCTTTTATATGTTTAGGAAACCCAATAGGAATTTCTCCCGAAACAGAACGTAACCTGATTTGTTTATCAAAACTTAGGTATTGACCTTCACCTACAATTTCAGTACCTCTTATACCAGTTTTACTATTGGGAACTTTCGTAAATGTTACTTTATTTGGCGAACCAATAGGTCTTTCAACTGCTGTCAATCTTGGAGATTCTTTTTTAAGAGGAGTTGTTACTGGTTTTAGCTCAGCTTTTTGGTTCGTTGTTTGAGCATTCACAATGGTTAATGTTGAAACAAAAAAAGCAACTAAGGTTGTTTTTAGTAAAGAATTTTTCATAATTGGTTCTGTTTTATAGTCATTAAAATCAAATATATAGATAAAAAATAAGTTTAAACGCCTGAATATAATAATTTCCCGAAGAATGTTATAAAATTGTTATCTAAGTAGATTAGACGACGAAAATTTAAAAAGGTTGCACAACATTAAAAATTGAAAAATTATTAACTAAAAAAGGGTGGTAAAAATTACTTACCACCCTTTTTAAAACTAAATAGTTTCTATTATCTTATCAAGCTAAATCCGCCTTTTTTGAAGTATTCTTCTCCATCAAGACCTTTGGCAGTAATAATGTAAAAGTAAGTTCCATCCGCTGCTTCTATACCACTCTGTGTTCTTCCATCCCAATAACCTTTAACATGTTTCCACTCAAACATTTTTTGCCCCCAACGGTTAAATATTTCTGCTTCAACTGATTCAAGATTTGTTCCACTAACGGTAAACACATCATTTTGTCCATCACCATTTGGTGTAAATACATTTGGTATTAAAATACTTGATAAACCTTTCACCTCTATTGTTACTGTGGCAGTATCAAAACAAAAACCATCAGTAACAATTAATGTTGCTATAAAATCACCAAAATCAACATAAGTATGATTTGGTTCAAACACACTTGATATGGTTGTGCCATCTCCAAAATCCCAAGAATAAGTTAATGCAGGTGTACTTCCATTTGTGAATACAACAGCTAAAGGCATAATACCCTCACTTGGTGTTACTCCAAGTATAGCAGTTACTCCTCCGACAGTTATCAATCCTGTTGCTGAACTGTTTTGACAGCCTGTTACACCATCGGTAAATACCATGTTGGTAGTTCCTGCTGATACACCAGTTACTAAGCCTGTATTGTCAATGGTTGCTACTGTTGGGTCACTACTTATCCATGTGCCTCCTGACGATGGGGTTAAATAAATCGTATTTCCTTCGCATACAAAACCGCCTGAGGTGTCTGTCACTATTGGCATTGGATTTACTGTTATCAATCCTGATGTTAAATTACTTGAACATCCTGTTGTTCCATCGGTAAATACCATCGTAGCTGTCCCTCCTGAAATCCCAGTGATTAACCCTGTATTGTCTATTGTTGCTACAGCCGGATTACTACTTGTCCATGTACCGCCTGTAGATGGTAAAATGTTAACGGTACTTCCTTCACACAGCGTATCGCTTGTTACTATGGTTACTATTGGTGTTGGATTAACTGTTACCAATCCTGTTGTTGAACTATTTTGACAGCCTGTTACTCCATCGGTAAATGTCATATTAGCAGTTCCTGCCGATATTCCTGTGACTAAACCTACATTATCGATGGTCGCTACGGTTGGGTCGCTACTTGTCCATGTGCCTCCTGACGATGGCGTTAAGTAAATCGTATTCCCTTCACATACAAAACCTCCTGAGGTATCTGTTATAACTGGCATCGGATTTACGGTTACCAATCCTGATGTTAAATTACTTGAACATCCTGTTGTTCCATCGGTAAATACCAATGTTGCTGTTCCTCCCGAAATCCCAGTGATTAACCCTGTATTGTCTATTGTTGCTACGGCCGGATTACTACTTGTCCATGTACCGCCTGTAGATGGTAAAATGTTAACGGTACTTCCTTCACACAGCGTATCGCTTGTTACTATGGTTACTATTGGTGTTGGATTAACTGTTACCAATCCTGTTGTTGAACTATTTTGACAGCCTGTTACTCCATCGGTAAATGTCATATTAGCAGTTCCTGCCGATATTCCTGTGACTAAACCTACATTATCGATGGTCGCTACGGTTGGGTCGCTACTTGTCCATGTGCCTCCTGACGATGGCGTTAAGTAAATCGTATTCCCTTCACATACAAAACCTCCTGAGGTATCTGTTATAACTGGCATCGGATTTACGGTTACTGGAAGTGTAGAAATTTCAGTACAAGGTACTGCACCTACTGTATAAGTGATGTTAACTATTGTACCTCCTAAACCTGTAGGGTCGAAAGTATTAGCTGTAACTCCAGTTCCAGTAAAAGTTCCTCCGCCTGAACCAGTAATAAATGGATTTAGGTTAATAGGTGTACTTCCGTCACAAATTGGACTAGGGTTAGTCCATGTGGCATCAAAAGCAGAAACTGTAATGGTATAAGCTAGTGTTTCTTGGCATGGGGCAGTACCAACTGTGTAAGTAACACTTTGTGTACCAACTGTTGGGTCGAAAGTATTACCACTTACGCCTGTTCCACTCCATGTTCCTCCAGCTGTTCCTGTTATTAAACTATTTAAATTTATAGACCCTGCAGCTGCACAAATTGGACTAGGATTAGTCCAAGATGGATCTACATCTGGTGTTACTGTAATGGTTAATGTAGATGTTTCCTCGCATGGTGCTGCTCCAACAGTATAAGTTACGCTTTGTGTTCCAGAGGTTGGGTCGAAAGAAGTGCCACTAACACCTGTTCCACTCCATGTTCCTCCGGCTGTTCCTGTTATTAAGGTATTCAAATTTATACTTCCAGCAGCTGCACATATCGGACTTGGATTTGTCCATGATGGATTTACATCGGGAACAACAGTAATGGTTTGAACAGAAGTTTCTTGACAAGGTGCTGTTCCAACGGTATAAGTTAAACTTTGCGTTCCAGAAGACGGGTCGAAAGTTACTCCGCTAACACCTGTTCCACTCCAAGTTCCTCCTGCTGTCCCTGTTATTAAAGAGTTTAAGTTTATGGAGCCAGCAGCAGCACAAATATTGCTAGGATTGGTCCAAGATGGATTAACATCAGGGTTGACGGTAATAGTAAGGGTTGAGGTTTCCACACATGGAGCTGTTCCGACAGTATATGTTACACTTTGTGTTCCAGAGGAGGGGTCGAAAGAAGTACCACTTACACCTGTGCCACTCCAAGTTCCACCTGCTGTACCAGTTATTAAACTATTTAAGTTGATTGAACCAGCTGTAGCACAAATAGGACTAGGATTGGTCCATGATGGATTTACATCAGGTACAACTGTAATGGTTTGGTTCGAAGTCTGAACACAAGGTGCTGAACCTACCGTATAGGTTACACTTTGTGTTCCAGAAGATGGGTCGAAAGTTACTCCACTAACACCTGTTCCACTCCATGTTCCTCCAGCTGTTCCTGTTATTAAACTATTTAAATTTATAGACCCTGCAGCTGCACAAATATTGCTAGGATTAGTCCATGATGGATTAACAACTGGATTTACAGTAACCGCAACCGATTGACAGGTTGTAGTATTACAAGTTCCTTGAGCTAATACATAATAAGTAGTAGTTGATGCAGGTGATACAGAAATTGAAGAACCTGACCCAACAAATGCTCCACCACAACTTCCTGAATACCAATTCCAACTTGCACCAATACCAAGTGAACCTCCACTAACATTTAATGTAGTAGAAGATCCTGCACAAATAGGATTTGGAGTTGCCGTTGCTCCAGTTGGTGCTGTAGAAGCTGTATTTATAGTAACTGGGTAACAAGTAGGGGCACTTGTTCCACATAAATTATTGGCTGTAACACAAATATTTCCAGCACCACCAGGAGTGGCATTTATTGAGGTTGTATTTTGCCCTGAGTTTATTGTCCAACCAGCAGGAACTGTCCAAGTATATCCAGCTGCATTTGCAACGACAGGTATTGAATAGGTATTCGCCACCCCTGTACACACTGCAGCATTACCTGAAATGGCTCCAGGTTGTGTTGCTGGATTTGCCTGATTTGCGGGGACATATGTAATACTAAGAACTGCTCTATCGATACAAACCTGACCCCCAGAAGCACAAAATTGAAAGGTATTATTAGCTCCATAATTATAAGGATAACCAGCATTGGTAATACCGCAAGGATAATTAGCAGTAGTATTTCCTGTCGCTGCCCATACTGTTCCACTACACAAACAACCATTATTAGCTTCTCCTACACTCCCAATCAAAGCACCATTTAGAGTTCCACTCATAGTACCTCCAGCACACCCAGCACTATAATAGGTTACTTGTACCTGAGTAACAATATTACCTGCTGGAACTGGGTCGAAAAAGGCTTGTGAATTACATGTAGTGGTTCCTCCACAATAGTTAATATTATCAGGGCTATTAAAACAATAGTAGTTAACAGTACTGGCAGAACAACATTCCGTCATAAACCCACCATATTGAATAGTTACAGATGTACTTTGTCCAAAAGTTTCATTCTTTGAAAGAGTATTAAAGAATAAACAAATAAATAGGAAAATGAATATAATAGATTGTCTCATGGTTGTCTAATTTTAACTACGAATTAAAAATAATCATTTTTTTCAACTACAGTTAAATGTGAAAGTATATACTTTTTAATTTTTTTTATTATCAATCCCTCTAGGGATTTGATGATTTTTAAATATTAAAGAGTAAATATATCCACTTATTTTGAAATAAAATATAATTTTTTTATTTCATAATAATAATAATTTAGGTAGTTTATCTTTAAGCAGACGTAATCATATTGAAAAAGTTGCATACTATCATTCTTAGCTAGTTATTTATTTCTAACGTTATTCCTCACTGTTTTCGACTTTTTCTCGTATTGAATTGCTTTAGTATTATTACCTATAATTTTAAAAACATTTGCAATATTTTGAAGCAATACATAATCTAAAGGTGGTTTGGCTGCGGCTTCTTCAAAGTAATTTAGACCGTTGAGCGTATCTCTATTTAATATATATGCATTACCTATGTTAATATATAGTTTTATTTCTTGTGGATATTCCAATAAGATATTTTTATTAATACTAATTGCTTTAGTATATTCCCTTTTTAAAAGATATAATTCATGAAGTTGAAAATAAACAGGTAAATATTTTGTTCCTTCAGAAATCATTTTTTCATAAAAAAACAGTGCTGAATCGGGCATATTTCTTTTCTCGTAGCAAAATATGAGGTTGTATTTTGCCACTTCATAATCAGGATTAATTTCTAGTGATTTCTTAAACCATGGAATAGCCGCATCTACGTCATTCAAGTAATTAACATATATTGTTCCTAAAGAAGACATGGTATAATAATCAGTTTTATTAACTTCTAATCCTTCTTTTAAAATTTCTATCGCAGTTTTAAAATGAGTTTGTGATTCTATACGTAATAAATCTTTTTCCTTTCCAAAAGGAAAAGATGGTAATTGATCATATAAAGTACTAGCTGTAAAATAATTTAAAAAATAGGAATCTCCCATGTGTTTTACATCATTTCGGAATAAGGTAAGTTTATCTTTCCACACAGGATTTCTGGAAAACGTTTTAATGGAATAAACAACCAATAGAAGTACACCAATTGTTTTAAAAGGAGTAGTATAATTTTTTAACTTTTTGTGTGAATTTTCTACATCTTCTTTAAAAATTATAAAAAGCAAATAGGCTAGAGCAATACAAAACCCAAATGAAGCAAAATAAATAAATCGTTCACCTACTATACCAACAACAGGGGTATATATGTTACTGAAAGGAAAAACACCTATTAAATATATAATAATAGCATACGAAATGACACTTTTTTGAGGAAGTTTTATCAGAGCATAAATACCTATAACGACATGAAAAAATAAAGACACCCAAACAAAAACAAACGACCAATCAGCAAATGGTATAGCATTATACCCGTAGTAACATGAAAGTGGATGTGGAAAGACTAATAATTTTATATAATAACCTGCTGTATAAATTGCAAAAGGAATACGCCTCCAAAAATGGATTTCATAAAACAAAGGGTTTTCAAAAAAGGCAAATTCTCTAATGTTAACGGTTCCTTCGAGTAAAAGAAATTTTAAAACTTTTAATGCGATGAAAGCAATAATGGGTAAGGCAACATAAAAGAGTAGTTTTTTAATCTTTATAGTGGTAAAAAAATAAAGCGTTAGTGGAATTAATGCAAAAAACAAAACTGCTGTTTTTTTACTCAACAAAGCGAGTAATAGAAACAATATGGCTAAAAAAATGTATTTTATTTTTCCTTCGTTCACTTTCTTGAGAAAAAAATATAACGAACATATTCCAAACAAAAAGGAAAGTAATTCATCTCTACTTTTTAAATTATTTACTACCTCTGTATGGATGGGATGGACAACAAATAATAAAGTAATTAGTATTGAAAATAGAACATGATAACCACTAAATAACATGGTGAGAATAGTAAACAAGATAATACCAGTAAGTGCATAAATCGTCACATTTATAAAATGACTAATGTATGGATTACTTCCAAAGAACTGATATTCGATAGCAAAAGTGGTTAGTACTACTGGACGGTATTCAAAACTTTGTTGATTTGATTCAATATAATGACTTGTAAATATTTCTGGAATCCCCTTTAACCCTTTTTGAATTCTAGGATTAGGGTTTTGAGGGCTAGTAGCTGTTACATAATTATCATCTAATGCATAATTATTTTTAATACTATTCCCATAAATAATAAAAGTAACAACAACAATTAAGATGTAAATTTTTGAATGTTTGATGCCTGTTTGTTTATTCTCCATCTTGTATGTAACTCGAAAAAAAAATCTATTTACACTTAATCAAATACTCATTTGCTTTTTGATTATTACCCATAAACTGGTATAATTTTACAAGATGACTACATAATACCTTATCAGTTGTATCAAGTTGGTAAGCTTTTTCAAAATATTCAATTGATGTAGAATAATCGCCATTTGCATTTAACGATGAAAGATTAGCAATACTTACATAAATGTTTTTTGGTTTTTCAGATTTCTGGGCAAGTATAATTAAGTCATTTGTCCATTCATTCACTTTATTGTTTTTAGTTACTAATCCATTCATAAATTCGTAGGTTTTTAAATAGTCGGGGTCAATTTCTATGAGCCTTTTTCCATAATAATATGCACTATCAAAATTATTTAGTGTACTATAAGAGTACGCAATATTATAATGAGCTTCTAAATAGTCAGGATTATAAATGATGGCTTTTTTACAATAGGCAATCGCTTGATTATAATCGCGAATGTAGTTTACATATACCGAACCTAAATTATTCCAACTGGTGGAATAAGTGGAATCCACTCTAATGGCCTCTTTAAAATGAAAAATTAATGTTTGTACATCTTTAGGTA
>CAYJMI010000083.1:0-15931 GCA_964371285.1 uncultured Vicingus sp.
GAGTTGGAGGGGTGATAACTAACAATCCCGCAACGGAAGACATCTCTCTCCGTCAGCTGACGGAAGTTGGAGGGGTGATTCACAATAATTTCTACAACAAAAACCTAAAATCTTTTGCTCGTGAAAACCGAAAAGACATGACAAAAGCCGAGGCAAAAATCTGGAATGAGTTATTGCGAAACAAACAATGTTTCGGTTTTAAATTTCTCAGACAACGACCCATTTTAAATTATATTGTAGATTTTATGTGTCCCGAATTAAAACTTATTGTAGAAATTGATGGCTACTCTCATCAATTTGAGCATGTTTATGGAAACGGTGAAACAAGACAGAAAATGCTTGAAGATTTCGGATACCATTTTTTACGATTTACTGATGATGAAGTAATGGAAGATTTTAATAATGTAATAAGAACTTTTGAAATTTATTTAGAAAATATAGAAAGATAAATCACCCACCCTACCCTCCCTCTAGGGAGGAAACTATAACGAAAAAAAAACCAGAAAGGGAAATCCACAACGGAGGATACTCTCCCCTTGAGGGGAGTTGGAGGGGTGATTAATTAATAAAAAAAATATGAAAAACTACTTTATAACAGGAATAGGAACCAACATTGGTAAAACAATAGTTTCAGCCATTTTAACCGAAGCTTTAGAGGCAGATTACTGGAAACCCATACAAGCTGGTGATTTAGATAATTCTGATAGTCTGACAGTGAAAAATTTAATTTCGAATTCAACATCAAAAATACATCCAGAGGTTTACCGACTAAATCAACCAATGTCACCATATGCTGCTGCAAAACTAGACAACATTATAATTGATTTAGATAAAATAATGGCACCAAAAACTACCAACAACCTCATTATCGAAGGTGCTGGCGGATTAATGGTTCCTTTAAATGAAAAGGAATTGGTGATAGATTTAATTGAAAAACTCGATGTTGAAGTTATTTTGGTATCGCAAAACTATTTGGGAAGCATTAATTATACACTTTTAAGTCTTGAAATACTAAAATCTAACCATCTTAACATCTTGGGTATTATTTTTAACGGTAAACCTAATCTGGAAACAGAAAATTACATCTTAAACTATTCGGGAGTTAAATGTTTGGGAAGAATTGATGAACACCAACAAATTACAAGAGAAGTTGTATTAAGTTATAAAAACAAGTTCAGCTTTTAAATTCCCCTCTTGAGAGGAATGTCATCCTGAGCCTGTCGAAGGATAGGGGTGTGTTACAAATTACTAAAATGAGTTTGATAATCCAATTGACTTGCTTTTATAACCTCTAATGCTTCTGCTTTGTTATAAATGTGAGTTATTTCAACTTTTGAAACCGAATCGCCAGGAATACTTTTATAAGTAAGAAAATAGTGTTTTAGCCTTTTTATCAAAGACTCAGGGCATTTATCCAAATCATCCCATGCACCATAAACTTCATCACCTTTCAAAATAGCAATAATTTTATCATCTGCCTCACCGTTATCAATCATTCTAAATCCACCTATCGGAATTGCAGGAACAATAATATTTCCATGCGTAATGTTTCTTTCAGTTAGCACGCAAATATCTAAAGGGTCGCCATCTCCAACTACATTTTTTTTTCCTGTTTTTTCCATACAATAATTGGCAACATTTTCGGCACAATAGGTTTGAGGAATAAAGCCATACAATGCTGGAACGATATTAGAAAATTTTTGCGGTCTATCTACCTTTAAAAAACCTGAAGCCTTATCAATTTCATATTTCACCGAATCCGAAGGAGTTATTTCAATAAACGATTTAATTTCCTTTGGAGCATTCTCCCCTATTTCAATACCATGCCAAGGATGTAGCTGAAATTGATTTTTTGGTTGTTTTTCCATGTTTTTATTAAGATGATAAGACTACAAAATACGGTCTTTTATTCCTGTTGAAGGGTTATTTTTATTTAATTTTGTGATGCATTTAACTTTTGGTATAAAAAAATATTGAACGCTGATAACGCAGATTTGTATGATTTAATACGATTTTGTCCGTCATTTGACGGACAACCATCATAAGGTATTTATTTTTAATTTTGTTTATCATATTAATCTGCGTCATCAGCGTTCTATTTATAACAATAATCATTTTGAACAACAAATTATCCATAGGATTTTCACCCTGCCCCAACGACACCTTTATTTTTGATGCCTTGGTTCAACATAAAATTGATACCGAAGGCTTGGCTTTTGATGTTTACCTAGGCGACGTAGAAGATTTAAACCAAAAAGCATTTAACAACGAATTAGACATTACCAAATTAAGCTACCATGCTTACGGTTATCTTACTGAAAACTATGTTTTACTCGATGCAGGTAGTGCTTTAGGTGCAGGTTGTGGGCCTTTACTTATAACAAAACCCACCACTCTCCACTCATCACTCATCACTCATCACTCATCACTCTCCACCCTAAAGATAGCGATACCTGGAAAATACACTACTGCCAATTTTTTGTTAAGTATTGCTCACCCAGAAGCTACCAACAAAGTAGAAATGCTTTTTTCCGATATCGAAGATGCTGTACTTTCTGGGAAAGTTGATGCTGGTTTGATTATTCACGAAAACCGTTTTACCTACCAACAAAAAGGACTAGAAAAAATAATCGATTTAGGAGAATATTGGGAAAAAACTACTTCTTCGCTTATTCCATTGGGCGGTATTGTTATGAAACGAAACCTACCTACTGAGACCATTCAGAAAGTAAACCGATTGTTACGAAAAAGCATTGAATATGCATTCGAAAATCCCGATTCTCCTTTAGCTTATATGCAATGCCATGCACAGGAAATGGATAAAAAAGTAATGATGCAACACGTTGATTTATACGTAAACAAATACTCTATTGATTTGGGTGATGAAGGAAAATCAGCCATTACTAAAATGTTTAACTTAGCCCAAGAAAAAGGAATTATTCCACCAATTAGTAACTCGTTGTTTGTCAATAGTTAAGAGTTATACAACTCAACACTCAACACTCAACACTCAACACTCGTAAAATGATAATAATAACAGGTGCCGCAGGTTTTATTGCAAGTTGTTTGGTAAGCAAACTCAACCAAGAAGGATACAAAGACCTTGTGTTGGTTGACGATTTTTCGAACGCAGAGAAAAATAAAAATTTTGAAGGAAAAACGTTTTCTAAAAAAATAGACCGTGAAGAATTTATTCCTTGGTTAGAAGAAAACAACCAGTTGGTACAGTTTATTTTTCACATTGGAGCAAGAACCGATACCACCGAATTCGACACCAACATATTTGACAAACTAAACCTCAATTACACTAAATCCATTTGGAACTTGTGTGTTAAACATGGTTTACCGTTGGTTTATGCATCTTCGGCTGCTACTTATGGTTTGGGCGAATTTGGCTATGAAGATAACCACGAAGTGGTAAATAAATTAAAGCCATTAAACCCTTACGGTGATTCAAAAAACGATTTCGATAAATGGGCATTGGCTCAAGAAAAAAAACCTTATTTCTGGGCTGGGCTAAAGTTCTTTAATGTTTATGGTCCAAACGAATACCACAAAGGACGAATGGCTTCGGTAATTTTTCATGCGTTTAAGCAAATTAACCAAACTGGAGCAATGAAACTGTTTGCTTCGCACAACCCAA
Organism: uncultured Vicingus sp.; assembly: GCA_964371285.1. Lineage (GTDB taxonomy): Bacteria > Bacteroidota > Bacteroidia > Flavobacteriales_E > Vicingaceae > Vicingus. The sequence goes on from CAYJMI010000083.1 coordinate 3,644, forward strand.
ACTACAAAGATGGCGAACAATTACGCGATTTTGTTTATGTAAAAGACGTAGTAAATGTATGTCTGTTTTTATTAGAACACCGTAAAAGTTCTGGACTTTATAACTTAGGTTCTGGTAAAGCTCGAACATTTTTAGATTTGGTTAAAAATACCTTTAAAGCATTAAATGCTGCCCCCAACATTAGTTTTATTCCTACCCCCGAGGACATCCGAGACAAGTACCAATATTTTACTGAAGCCAACATGAACAAGCTTAAAAGCATTGGCTACAACAAACCTTTTCACACCCTTGAAGAAGGTGTAGAAGATTATGTAAAAAATTATTTGGTTGGTGGGAAGTATTATTAGAGGGATTTCTCCCCTTGAGTGGAAGCCAACACTCAATGCCAACTTCGGTCTTCCAACTTCTACCCTCCGACCATTTTCTTAATCTCGTTCAGTTTCATTAAAGCTTCAATAGGTGTTAAGGTATTGATGTCGATGTTGATTAATTCTTCTTTAATGTTTTCCAAAACAGGGTCGTCGAGTTGGAAAAAGCTCAACTGAAAATCATCTACGTTTACGGGTGTTTTTTTGTGGCTTGTCCCGTACTCGATACGGGATTTATTTTTTTCAGTAGTTTGTCCTGCGTGCGAAGCTTCTAATTTTGCCAAAACCTCATTGGCTCTGTCCAACATTTTTTTAGGCATTCCAGCCATTTTAGCCACGTGTATTCCAAAACTGTGGTTGCTTCCACCCTCCACCAACTTTCTTAAAAAGATAATTTTGTTATTGATTTCTTTTACCGACACATTGTAATTCTTGATTCGCTTAAACGTGTTGGTCATTTCGTTTAATTCGTGGTAATGCGTGGCAAAAAGCGTTTTACCTTTTGCTGTTGGGTGTTCGTGTAAAAATTCTGCAATGCTCCAGGCAATAGAAATACCATCGTACGTACTTGTTCCTCTACCTATCTCATCCAATAAAATTAAACTGCGGTCGGATAAGTTATTTAAAATACTTGCCGTTTCGTTCATTTCCACCATAAAAGTAGATTCTCCCTGCGAAATGTTATCGGAGGCTCCAACTCTTGTAAAAATTTTATCCACCAAACCAATAGCAGCATGTTTTGCCGGAACAAAACTTCCTATTTGAGCCATCAAGGTTATTAAAGCAGTTTGCCGCAACAAAGCCGATTTACCACTCATGTTCGGACCAGTAATCATTACAATTTGTTGCGATTTATCATCTAAATAAATATCGTTGGCAACGTATTCCTCTCCAATGGGTAATTGTTTTTCGATAACTGGATGGCGACCATCTTTGATGTCGATAATTTTCGAATCATTAATTTCTGGTTTGGTATAGTTATTTTCTAACGCATTGGTTGCGAACGACAACAAACAATCCAGTTGTGCAACTAACACTGCATTTAATTGAATGGGAGCAATGTAATCAGCCAAACTCAATACCAAATCGTTAAACAACTGAGTTTCTAATGCTAAAATCTTTTCATCAGCACCTAGTATTTTATCTTCATAAATTTTCAATTCTTGGGTAATGTACCGCTCTGCCTGTGTCAACGTTTGTTTACGAATCCACCCTTCGGGGATTTTATCCTTGTGGGTATTTCTAACCTCTATATAATATCCAAACACGTTGTTAAAGGAAATTTTCAAACTCGATATTCCTGTGTTTTCAATCTCTCTTTCCTGAATTTCCAGCAACGCATCTTTTCCTGAGTTTAAAATTTTTCGTAAATCATCCAACTCATCATTTACACTTTCGGCAATTACATTTCCTTTTTGAATTAAAACAGGCGGATTTTCCTGAATTTGTTTTGCAATTTTAGCTGCAATTACCAAACAAGGATTTAATCGGTCACCAATCAATTTTAGCGATTCATTCTTACTAGCCAAACAAAGTTCCTTAATAGGATTGATGGCTTCCAAAGCATACCGCAACTGTACTACCTCTCTCGGACTAATTCGGGCTGTAGCAACTTTTGAGATTAATCGTTCTAAATCGCCAATTTCATTAATGTGATTGGTTAATTTTTCTTTTAAATCGGCATGATTCACCAACTCCGAAACCACAGCTAATCTATCTTGAATGGGTTTTAATTCTTTTAACGGGAGTGTTACCCAACGTTTCAACATTCGTGCTCCCATTGGCGAAATGGTATTATCCAACACATCAATTAATGTCCTAGCATTTTCGTTGGGCGAATAAATCAACTCCAAATTACGAATGGTAAAACGGTCGAGCCAAACGTATTTATCTTCCTCAATTCTTGATAAGCCGGTAATGTGCTGAACCTTGTCGTGCTGAGTATCCGAAAGGTAATGCAATGCAGCTCCTGCAGCACAAATTGCCATAGGAAAATCTTCAATACCAAAACCCTTTAGCGAGTTGGTTTGAAAGTGTTTTTGTAAAGTTTCTCGTCCAAAATCTTCGGTAAAAGCCCAGTCGTCTAAACAAAAGGTATAGAAACTGTTACCAAACAATTCTGTAAACTGTTTTTTATTGTTTCGCTGAAAAAGTACTTCGGTAGGTTTAAAACCGTGCAACAGCTTATCAATGTATTCGGTAGAACCTTGTGCAACCAAAAATTCTCCTGTCGAAATATCTAAAAAAGATACTCCTGCCGAATTTTTATCGAAGTGAACGGCAGCTAAAAAATTATTGCTTTTGTGGTCGAGAATTTGGTCGTTAAAAGTAACACCAGGAGTAACCAATTCGGTAACTCCACGTTTTACAATTTTCTTTTCCTTGCTTGGTGCTTCTAATTGGTCGCAAATGGCAACACGCAAACCTGCCCGAACCAATTTTGGCAAGTAGGTATTTAACGAATGGTAAGGAAAACCAGCCAATTCTAATTTTGTACCGCCATTGTTTCTGGAAGTTAAAACGATGCCCAGAATGTTTGCCGCTTTAATAGCATCAGCACCAAAAGTTTCGTAAAAATCGCCCACTCTAAACAACAACAACGCATCAGGGTATTTGGTCTTGATAGCATTGTATTGCTTCATTAAAGGGGTTTCGGTATCTTTTGGTGTTGCCAATTTTTTGTATTTGATGTTTCACACAAACTTACTGTAATGGTTAAAAAATAGAGTTGTTTTTAATTATTAGTTTTAAACAGAAATTTTGATATTGTTGATATACTCTTATGATTGGCTAATTATCATTTGTTTTGACACGAATTTCACGAAATTATTTAACAATGAAATTATGGATCATATTTCACCAATTATGCCTACGGCATTAAAAAATTCGTGCAATTCGTGTCAGCATTTATTTTTTTAAAACTAAATTCGTGCCTTAACTGAATAACAGCATGCACAAAAAACTACAAAACGAAGAACTGAATCGAATTTCAACCGAAGAGTTTAAACAAACTAAAAAAACTCCATTAATTATAGTTTTAGACAATATTCGCAGTTTAAACAACATCGGTTCGGTGTTTAGAACGGCTGATGCCTTTTTAATTGAAGCGGTATATTTGTGTGGCATAACTGCTCAACCGCCTCACCGAGACATTCAAAAAACCGCTCTAGGAGCAACCGAAACCGTAACTTGGAAATACTTTGAAACCAACATTCAAGCACTTGCTGATTTAAAACAAACCCAATACAAAATTGCTTCTATTGAGCAAACCGAAAATAGCACTATGCTCAACGATTTTAAGGTTAAGCCCAACGAAAAATGGGCGTTAGTTTTTGGCAACGAAGTCAATGGTGTTGACCAAGAAATTATCAACCAAAGTGATGTGGTAATAGAAATACCTCAATACGGAACAAAACATTCGTTAAATATTTCGGTAAGTGCTGGCATTGTTGTTTGGGAAATTCAGAAACAGTATAGCGATTGAAAATTAGCTATCAATTATCATATTATCTAATTATCAAATCTTCGTATATACCTTATTAACCAAATCCTCTTGTTTAGGATAGTTGATTAAAATTCCTCTAGTAGAACCTGTATAAACAAACATACTTCCTGCAGCTATAGCTGATGCTCCGTTTTGTATAGCTGGTAAAAAGCAATCAATTGAAGATGCTCCACCACAAGCAATAATGGGCAAATTAACTAAAGAAGAAACTTGTTTGATAAGTGCTAAGTCGTAACCTTGATAAGTCCCGTCACGGTCAATTGAATTGACAAATAACTCCCCTGCACCAACATTTTCAAGCTGTTTTACATATTCTACTAATGATAAATTAATTTTTGTTGTGCCAGAAATTTTATAAGCCTGTTCTTTTCCAAAAATATTTTTTTTAACGTCTATCGATGCCACTACGCTTTGAGAACCAAAAATTTTAGCTGCTTCACTAATTAAATTCAAATTGTTTTCTAAAACAGAGTTCAACACCACTTTTTCAATACCTAATTTAAAAAGTTTCTCAATTTGATTTAAATTAGTAACTCCACCTCCATAAGCAAATGGCATAAAGGCTTCACTAGCAATCTCTTCAATTTTATTGTAATTGGGTTCACGTTTTTCTTTGGTGGCAGTAATATCTAAAATAACTATTTCGTCTACTTCTTTTTCATTAAATATTTTAACGGCATTAATGGGGTCTCCAATATAGGTTGGGTTTTTAAAACGTACAGTTTTTACCAACTTTTCGTTTTGGAGGGTAAGTACGGGTATAATTCTAACTCTTCTCATCTTTTAAGCCACGAATTCACTATTTTTTTTTGCCACTGATTCACAGATTATTTATTCTTATTTCTATTTTCTTAGCCACTGATTCACCGATTATTTTATCGTTAATCCCTACAAAATAACTCTCTTATGCACCAATGATTTTTCACCAAAATTAACAATTAAGCCAACCTTACATTTAGAAATAGCTAAATAATTGATTACCTGAGCTTAATGTTCATTTGCAACCCCAGTTTGAGCTTTAATTTCAAGAATAATTTTGTTGCTAATCACAAAATCTGCATAGAAATGATGTGGCAAAATAATATCCTTGTATTCTACTTCATATCTTTTCTCCCGTTCAAATTTTATTTGTCGGCATTTTAACCCATACTCTAATGCGTCTTTATACACTATCTCTAGTAATCCAGCACCTAAAACCCGATGAACTTCCATGCATAGCCCAATAATTTCAAAACTCTCCTCTTGGTAGGGGTAATCCTTTTCAGAAAATATCATCTAATTCATTTTTTATTATAAAATAAGAAATCTGTGAATCTGTGGCTATTAAATCCCCACAAAGTTCTCCAACAACCTCATTCCAAACTTATGACTCTTTTCAGGGTGAAATTGAACACCAAAAATATTTTCTTTTTCTACAGCCGAAGTAAATTCATAACCGTAGAAAGTATTAGCTAAAATATCATTTTCATTGTTACATTTCATGTGATACGAATGCACAAAATAAAACCGCGATTCATCACTTAACCCAACTAACAATTCCGATTGTTTTTTAATTTTGATTTCATTCCAACTCATGTGTGGAATTTTTAAATTCTCTCCCATTTTAGCTTTATCAAATTTAACAATGTCCATATCTATCCATCCCAAACCGGGAAGAATTCCTTCTTCACTTTTATTTCCTAACAATTGAGCACCCAAACAAATTCCAAGCAATGGAACTTTATCTGCTACTACTTTTTTATTTAATACTCCAATCAAACCTGATTCTTGCAAGTTTCTCATGCCATAATCGAAATGACCTACACCAGGTAAAATCAATTTTTCAGCTTGTTCAATTTCTTTAGCATCACCACTAATACACGATTTAGCTCCAATACGCTTTAGCATGTTTTGGATAGACTTAATATTGCCTGCGTTATAATTGATTATGGTAATCAAGCGGTTTTATTTTTACACAAATGTAATTATATATGTATGATGATTTTGAAAGGTGTATTTTTTTAATTTTAAAAATATAACTTTGATTTTAATAACCGTAATAAATGAAACAAAAAGTATTTGGACTAGGCTTTCATAAAACAGGAACATCAAGTTTAGCTTCTGCTCTTCATGTTTTGGGCTATAAAGTTTGTGGACAACAAAACAAGTTGGCTGATGACTTAATAAATGGCAACATTCAGGTTTTTATTGATTTAGCAAAAAATTATGATGGTTTTGAAGATGATCCTTGGTTTTTGTTATACAAAGAAATGGATTTAGCATTTCCGAATAGCAAGTTTGTTTTAACGGATAGAGACGTAGATAGTTGGTACAAAAGCTGTTTAAATCATTTTTATGAAGATACCACTCCTGTTCGTGATTTTATGTATGGTGATGGCAGACCACATGGTAATGAAGAAAACTTTAAAAATGTTTATTTAAAACATCAAGCAGATGTTATTGAATATTTTAAAGACAGACCAACGGATTTTATCATTATTAATTTTACAAAAGGAGAAGGCTGGGAAAAACTTTGCCCGTTTTTAGGAGTTGAAATTCCAAACATTCCTATTCCTCATGCCAACAAAGGTTTATACACCAAATCTCCCAATAGCTTAAAGAAAAAAACGTGGCTACTTTATAAAAGAGTTTATGCATTTTTATACCATAAAATTTATAAACCCATTTTTAAGTAGACTCTTGTTGCTCCATTTTAGTTTTAAAATAAAAAAGTACAAACAAAACCAATGGTATTAAGGGCGATTGAGCCAAACCAATAACAAATCTACTCAACGTATAGGTTTCATCAAAATTACCCAACACTATTCCAAGTGCAGCGGTTAAGAACGAAACTCCAACTAAAAATAAATAAGCCCAAATAGTGATTTTATTAAAACTTCTGTTTTTAAAATAGAAATGGATAAGCACCCATGAAACCATAAAAAATACGATAGAAAAACCAAAAGTCAATACCCACTTTACGGTTATCAATGTTTGACTACTGTATGAATATAGAAAATTTGGAGGCGATACATAAGAATTATTGTATGGAAATGGATACTTGTTTAATACGGAGTTTAAAACTAGAAAAATGGTTTCTCTGAGGTATCCTATAAAAAAAATTATAATCAGGAATACTGCTGCTAATGTATTTTTAAGGTTATTTTTCAACGGTTATTTTTTGTAGCAAATTTATTTACCCAAACTATCCACATCATAAAAATAATAGCATAAACAATTACAGTAAATGTATATTTATGATTAAACTCCAAACTTTCTGGTTTATATTGAACCACAAGTGCTAATCCAACTAAACGAAAAATATTTACAACATGTATGATTAATATCCCAATCGGAATAAAAAAAAGTTTATGCTTTAATTTACCCGGAAAAATAATAATAAAACCTGCGAACAAAGCAAACAAACTTAATCCGTTACATGGAGCTCCAATTAATACACCATGGGTACCATCAATACCAACAGCATCAGCATACATAAAAACGGTATAACCTAATAGTTCAAGAATAATTGAAGTAGATTTTACCAAGTGATTAATTAAAAAATGATCTACCCAACCATCCTTTAGCAACCAATTATCGTATAGCATATACCACAATAAATACAACCCCACTCCTTTTAAAATAAAAGTGGAAATAAATTTGTCTTGTGGTGTAAGTTTTTTAATGAATTTTAACACGAAATAAGATTAACTACAGATAAGATTTGGCTTTTTATTTAACCCAAAATTATCAAAAATTTAGATATTATCTGTAAATCATTCGCATACAAACTTTAAGTTTAAAATAAAAATCTATTTTTGCCAACGATAAAAAAAGTAAATGAATAAAACAAACCATGCCAACATGATAGAGAGCTTTGATTTTAAAGCCCTTGGTGCAAGAATATTAAAATTTTGGTACCTCTTTGTAATTTGTTTTATTATCGGGTTTATTATCTCATTTTACAAAATCCGATACAGCGTACCAACATACAATACATATAGCAAAGTTCTTCTAAAAGATGAGTTTTCATCATGGGGGCAAGAATATTTTTTACAAGGAATGGAATTGGTTAGTGCTAGAAATAGACTCTCTAATGAAGTGGGAATGATTAGCTCTTATAATGTAATGAGAGCGACCTTAAATAATTTACCGGATTTTAAGGTTTTTTATTATGATATTGGAAACATTAAAACTACCGATCTGTATAAAAAATCTCCCTTTACTGTTTTAGTAAATGATTCCATTCAGAGCCCAAGAGCTTCTTACTATTTTTTAAAAATAATAAACAATACTGAATTTGTATTATCTCTGACCGAAGATGGGTTTGATACTGATAGTACATATCTGTTTAATCAAGAAATTACTACTAATGGATTAACATTTACCATTCATTTGAATGAATTAAATGAAAAATATGATGACAAACTTTATTCTTTTTACATTAACGATTTAAATTCATTGGCAAAAGTATATCAAAATAAAGTTTTAATAGAAACTGATCCTCCCGAATCTTCTATCTTAAAATTTTCGATTACAGGAGAAAATATTCTCAAAGAAGCTGACTTTTTAAATGCCTTGATGCAAGAATACATTCAAGCAGGTTTACGAGAAAATAATGAAATTGCTTCCAACACTATTAATTTTGTTGATATGCAGTTAAGAGAAGTGTCTGACACACTTCATTCTACAGAAAATAAATTGGAGGCTTTTAAAACTAAAGTCAATAACGATAAATTAGAACTTAATTCTACTCGTTTAATACCTAGTTCAAACGAATTAGAACAAAAATTATTGGAAGTACAATACGAATACAACTATTACAAACACACCATTGATTACTTAAACGACAATAAAAATATTAATCAAATTGTTATCCCAACTGTTATAAACGTTTCTGTTCAAGACCCTATCTTTAGAGCAATTTCTCAACTAACCGATTTATATACAAAAAAAAACAGGTTAGAAACAGAAGTTAATGATAGTAGTTCTTCTTATCATTTATTGTTATCCGAAATTCAAATAACAAAAAACATTTTAGTTTCCAACTTACAATCACGTTTAGATAAAACAAAATTTGAATTAGACCAATTAAAAGAACAAGCATTAAATATTGATGGTAAATTAAGCCAATTACCTAATGCTGAAGCTAATTTCATTCGAATAGACCGAATATTTAATTTAAACAACACTTTTTACAATTATTTATTACAAAAACGTAGCGAAGCTGCTCTTGCTCAAGCATCTAATGTTCCAAAAGCAAAAGTATTAGAATCGGCGAGTGATTACACAGTTGCTTTTGTAGGTCCGGTTTCTAAATCAATATACACTTTTAACTTAGCAATAGCCTTTATGCTTCCTTTTTTGTTTGTTTTATTCCAATTTATTTTTAACAATAAAATATTTGAGAAAAAAGATATTGAATCTGTTACTAAAATACCTATAATAGGGTCTATTGGTCATACTACTGAAGCAGGAAATTTGGTACTTATTAATAAACCAAAATCAGTTGTTGCCGAATCGTTTCGTACCATTCGCACCAACATTAATTACCTTACCAAACAAAAGGAATCATTTTGTATCCTCATCACCTCATCCATTAGTGGAGAAGGGAAAACATTTTGTTCAGTCAATTTGGCTTTAGCGTATTCTTTATCCGGTAAAAAAACATTGTTGGTTGGTGCCGATTTACGTAAGCCAAAAATTTATAACGACTTTAACCTTAAGAATACCTATGGACTTTCTAATTATTTAATAGGAAAAGAAACCTTCGAAAACATTATTCAACCTACTGCATACGAAAATTTAGCCATCGTTTCTTCTGGTCCAATTCCACCAAACCCTTCCGAATTAATTGAATCGGATAAAATGACTGAGTTTTTAATAACCGCTAAAAAACAATTTGATGTGGTAATTATTGATACTCCTCCTATTGGTTTGGTAACCGACGGAATGATTTTGTCTGAATTTTCGGATGTAAATCTTTACATTGTTCGCCAACGTTTTACCAGAAAAAATCACCTCGAATTAATTAATGATTTGTTTGAAACTAAAAAAATTGGACATGTAGGTATCGTTGTTAACGATTTAAGAGAACAACGAATAGGTTATGGCTATGGGTATAGCTATGGCTACGGTTATGGATATGGTTATGGATATGGTTATGGAGGGGGCTACTACGCCGAAGATTTTGCTAAAAATGACTCTCAACTAAAAAAAGTGTATCGCAAAATAAAACGAAGAAGTTAAATAATTACTCCTATATGGGTTTTTCTTCAATTATTTTTTTTCAAAATAGTTATCGAATCCCGATAGTTATTGTGACAAATTCCATTGATAATGTAAAAGGATTAGCAATCATACTACTATAAAATTCTTTGCTATTATTATTGCATATTCATTATTTTCATTAATTACCTTTGTATTAATTGAAAAACCATTAAGTAGAATCAGATTGAAAAATAATTGATGATTAAAAAAGGGCTCTTTTGGGATTTTATTGGCAAACTTTTTAACCAAGGCATTACCATTGTCGTTTCTATTTTTTTGGCTCGTTTATTATTGCCAGAAGATTTTGCTTTAATAGCCATCGTGCTTGCAATTATTGGCATTGCTAGTGTTTTTATTGATTTTGGTCTTACTCAAGCATTAATTCAGAAACAAAATGTAAGAAATATACATTATAATTCTATTTTTTGGATAAACATCTCGTTAGCCGTTATATTAACTATTTTATGTTTTTTATCTGCCCCATTAATCTCCAATTTTTATAAACTACCCGAACTGATTAATCTAATCAGAGTGGTTTCTTTTGCTTTTATTTTAAACGCAATGGGTGGCGTTCATTCGGCTATGCTAATTAAAAAAATGGAGTTTATACATTTGTCTAAAATAAATATTATTAGCTCTTTTATTTCTGGTGTAATAGGTGTTTCATTTGCTTTTCTAGATTATGGGGTATGGAGTTTAGTAATGCAATATTATAGTTCTGCAATTATTCGACAAATTTTACTGTGGAACCAAACAAAATGGTTACCAAAATTTCAATTTTCATGGGTAGTAATTCGTCCATTGTGGCATTTTAGTAAAAATTTATTTATATCATCTATTCTTAATGATATATTTATTCGAATAGATATTTTTATTATAGGTAAATTATTTTCACCTGCCAGCTTGGGATTTTATTCTAGAGGAAAAAGTTTAAATCAATTAATTTCGACTTATTCATCAAGTAGTTTAACCACTGTTTTGTTTCCTGCACTTAGTAAAATACAAGATAATTTGGAAATGGTAAAAAAAAAAGTAATCGATTTTTTTCAACTTGCGGCACTTATTTCCTTTTTTCTAGGTGGATTGTTATACATTACTGCCCAAGATATTATTGTGCTAATGTTTACTGATAAATGGATGGAAACAGTACCTTATTTTCAAATTATGGTGCTAACTACTTTTGCACACCCATTGAGTGCAATTATTTTAACTCCTTTAACTAGTCTGGGAAGGTCTGATGTGTTTTTAAAATTGGAAATAATGAAAAAAATTATTTTTACTTTCACCTATGTTTTTGGCTTTTCTTACGGAATTAAAGGTTTTTTATACGCCATGTTATTTAGTCAAATTATTGGTGTTTCTTTAAATGGTTATTACTCTGGCAAAATAATTAATTGGGGGCTCAAAGAACAATGGTTTATTATGTTCACAAATGCTTTAATTTCAATTGTAGGTGCTAGTGTTTTATTTCTTTTCCTATCCAACGATATGATTAACAATCACGTATTACATTTAATATTATGTACACTATTTTATACATTATATTATATTTTTGTTAATTATGTTTTTAAAACAAAAAGCTCTCAACTAGTTAATAGAATATTTATGCCAAAAATTTTACAAATCCTAAAAAAGAAATGATTACCGTTACCAAAACTTTTTTTCCACCTTTAGTTGAATATCAAAAACAACTTCAACGTATTTGGGATAATCAATGGCTCACCAACAGAGGGAGTTTGGTGCTTGAGCTGGAAAACCACTTAAAAAACCACTTAAGAGTTTCGAATATTATTGCAATGACTAATGGCACTTTACCTATACAAATTGCACTAAAACTTTTTGGGCAAGGTGGAGAAGTTATTACCACCCCTTTTAGTTATGTAGCAACCACCGCTGCTATTGTTTGGGAAAATTGTACTCCTGTTTTTGTAGATATCCATCCTGATTATTTAACCATTGATGAAACTAAAATAGAAGCTGCCATTACTCCAAAAACAACCGCTATTTTAGCCACACATGTGTACGGAAACCCTTGTAATGTGGAAGTCATTGAAAAAATTTCGGCTAAACATAACTTAAAAGTGATTTACGATGCCGCCCATTGTTTTGGTGTAACGTATAACAACCAAAGCATTTTTAATTATGGCGATGTAAGCACCTGTAGTT
>CAYJMI010000084.1:0-15774 GCA_964371285.1 uncultured Vicingus sp.
AAGCAGTTCAAAATCCAGCGGTAGTTACCGAAAAAACGTTATCTATTTGGGAGTTGACAACTTCTGGAGGTGTTGGTGGTAACATCATCATGATTTCTTTGCTAACACTTTCAATAATAGCAGTTTATATTATCATTGAACGATTTTTAGCCATTAAAAAAGCAAGTAAAGAAGATACTAATTTCATGAATCAGATTAAAGAATTTATCTTGGATGGAAAAATAGATGCAGCCAAAAGTCTTTGTAAGATGAACCAAACACCAGTAGCAAAAATGGTGGAGAAGGGAATTAGTAGAATAGGGAAACCCTTAAGTGATATAGGAACTGCTGTTGAGAATACAGGAAAATTAGAATTAAACAAGTTGGAAAAAAACTTATCTACATTGGCAACAATATCAGGTGCAGCACCAATGATAGGTTTTCTAGGAACAGTGATTGGAATGATTATGGTATTTCACAAGATGGCTTCAGCAGGAGGAAACATTGACGTGGAAATGCTTTCGCAAGGAATATATACTGCTATGATAACTACTGTCGCGGGGTTAATAGTTGGAATTATCGCTTACATTGCTTACAATTTTTTAGTAGCAAGAGTTGAAAAAATTGTTTTTGTGATGGAGGCCAGAACAACTGAATTTTTAGATATTTTACACGAACCAGCAGCATAATGGCAATAAAATCAAAAAATAAGGTCAGCACCAATTTTAGTATGTCGAGCATGACAGACATTGTGTTTTTGTTATTAATATTTTTTGTGATAACATCCACATTAATTAGCCCAAATGCACTTAAATTATTACTTCCAAAAAGTTCAAGTAAAACATTGAGTAAACAAACCATTTCTGTTTCTATAACTAAAGAATTGGATTATTATGTGAACCAAGACAAAGTTCAATTTGAAAATATTGAAGCCATATTAAAACAACAATTAGCTGGAGAAGAAGATCCTGGAGTTATACTTCATGCTGAAAAATCGGTACCGATAGAAGAAGCCGTGAAAGTAATGGACATTGCCAATAGAAATAAGTATAAGTTGGTTTTGGCTACAGCTCCTCAATAATTTTATGAAATCACGTTTAATTCCATCTACTCATTTAAAAATGCAACTCATAAAAGATAAAAATAACAGAGCGGGTTTAATTGGAACTATTTTGTTTCATGCGTTATTGTTGATTTTATTTTTGTTTGCTGGAATGACTTACCCCGATCCGCCACCTCCAGAAGAAGGAATAACCATAAATTTTGGAAATAGCGAAGATGGAATGGGTGATAATCCGACTGAGGAATTATCGGAATCAGAGAGTGTGTCAAACGAAGTCTCTACTTCTACTCAAACCAGTTCTTCGTCAGCAGAACAACACGTTCAAACGCAAAACACAACTGAAACTGTTAACATTAATGCTTCAAACAATACCTCCCAATCCACGAACACTACACAAAACAGTACAAGCCAAAATTTATCGGAAGCCTTAAATGCCTTTAATAATTCAAACAGTTCATCAAGTAATCAAGGAGAAACGGGTAACTCTGGAAATCAAGGTAGTTTGGATGGAGACCCCAATAGTTCTAATTATACAGGAGGGGGGATTGGTGATGGAGTAACTTATTCGTTATCTGGCAGGAGTTTGTTGAGTATGCCAAAAATTAATGACAATTCTCAAGAACAAGGTAAAGTTGTAGTAGATATTGTGGTGGATAAATTTGGTAAAGTAATAAAAGCAACGCCAGGAGGTAGAGGTTCAACAACCACAAGCCCAATATTGTATAAAAAGGCTGTAGATGCAGCTTTAAAAACTAAATTTAACGCTAAAGTTGAATTAGTTGCTGACCAAAAAGGACAAATGACTTTCGTATTTCTTCTTAATTAATGACCTATCAGCAAACACTCGATTATTTATATAGTCAATTGCCAATGTTTCAACGAGTTGGTGCTTCTGCATACAAAGCAGATTTAAATAATACTATCGAGTTGTGTAATTTACTCGATAATCCTCAAAACAAGTTTAAATCCATACACATTGCTGGAACCAATGGTAAAGGTTCAACATCTCACATGTTAGCTTCTATATTACAAGAGGCAGGGTATAAAGTGGGTTTATACACATCTCCACATTTAATTGATTTTAGAGAACGAATCAAGATTAATGGAGCAATGATTTCAGAACAAGCTGTAATAGATTTTGTATCCACTTACAAAGATAAATTTGAGAAAATAAACTTGTCTTTTTTTGAATGGACAGTATGTCTAGCATTTCAATATTTTTCTACACAAAATATAGATATTGCTGTAGTTGAAACTGGTTTGGGTGGTAGATTAGATTCTACAAATATTATTCTTCCGGAATTATCAATAATTACCAATATAGCCAAAGACCACATACAATTTTTAGGCAATACACTCGAAAAAATAGCAGTTGAAAAAGCAGGAATTATTAAATCCAAAGTTCCGATTGTTATTGGTGAAACCCAAAAAGAAATAGAACAAGTTTTTATTTCAAAAGCGAAAGATTTAGATGCCAATATTTATTTTGCCGATCAAATCATTCATCTTGTTTTAGATTCCGATTTAAAAGGAAGTTATCAGAGAAAAAACATCAAAACAGTATTGGCATCGGTTAATGAACTAAAAAAAATTGATTATAAAATTTTAGAAGGACAGATTAAAGCTGGTTTGTTGAATGTTGTAAAAAACACTGGTTTAATGGGGAGATGGCAAACTTTAGGAGAAAATCCCAAGATAATTTGCGATACAGGACATAATGAAGCGGGAATTAAAGAAGTAGTAAATCAAATACAATCCATAACATATAATAAATTACATTTTGTTTTAGGAGCAGTTAATGATAAAGAGATTGATTCAATATTAGAACTATTACCTAAACATGCTGAATATTATTTTTGTCAAGCAAAAATACCAAGAGCATTAGATGTGCTAGAACTAAAAGATAAAGCGGTTGGTTATAACTTAAAGGGTAATAGTTATGATTCTGTTAAAAATGCATACAACGCAGCTAAAAGAATAGCACAAAACGATGATTTGGTTTTTATTGGAGGCAGTACCTTTGTAGTTGCAGAGGTTTTACAGTAAAATGGTACAATAAAAAAAGGGGAAAATCTTAGATTTTCCCCTTTTTTTATTCAGTAATGAATAATTAGTGAGCAGCTTCTTCAGTTTTAGCTTCTTCAGCAGGAGCTTCTTCAGTAGTAGCTTCAGCAGTAGCTTCTTCAACAGGAGCTTCTTCTAAAGTGTTCATTAATTCGTTAACAGCAGCTTCAGCTTCAGCTTGAGCAGCAGCTTTTTCTTCTTCTGATGGTCCACAAGCAACTAAAGAGAACATTGCAGCAACCATAATCATTGAAAGTAATTTTTTCATTTTAATTAAGTTTATTTGGTTAGTGATTATAAATTAGGTCGCAAATGTATGTAAAATTTCTTTAAAAAAACAAATTTAATCCATCTTTATTTTGATTCTTCAAAAATTACAGCCAAGAGTGTTTCTCCTACAACTGATAGCGTAGTTTTATTTATAACATCCATATTGTCATGGTGTGTATGCCAACTGTGGTGAAAATTGCCAGTACTTCTTTCATAATGAATAATATCTATACTTGGAATATTTGCTAATTGATTAACATATTTATGATCGTCGGTTCCAACAAAAAAGGTTTGTTCATTAATAAAGTAGTTTGAATATCCAAGTTGATGAGCTGTGTTCCACACTTTTTTTAGAATTTCAGGAGCATGTTGAACCGAAATACTTTCTTGGGTAAACAATGCATTCTCAGAACCAACCATATCCAACAAAATTCCAAATTCAGCTTTGTAATTTGGTTTGTGCAAATTTTTCGCCCAATATTGTGAGCCTAAGCACCAACTATCGGAGTCCATTAAACTCATAGCAGATGAGGGTTGACCATAATCTTCGGCATCAAAAAAGATAATATCGACTCCTATATTAGGTTTTTTAATAGAAAGTTGACGAGCAACTTCTATTAATATTCCAACTCCACTAGCACCATCGTTTGCACCTAATATTGGTTTGGTTAAATCTTTGGTGTCTTGGTCTGCAAAAGGTCTAGAATCCCAGTGAGCAAATAATAAAATTCTTTTTTTAGCATCAGGATTATACTCTCCAATGATATTTTTAATAGTAATATTCTTATTATTAAATGTTTTTACACTTCCTAGTTGAATAGAAGATTTTAAACCATAAGATTCAAGTTTCTTTTTTAAGAATATTGCACATTTTCCATGAGCTTCATTATTAGGAAATCGTGGTCCAAAATCAACTTGTTGTTGAATGAAAAAATAAGCAGAATCCGAATTGAAATCAGGTTTTTCTAATGCAGGAGCTATAACTACTTGATTTATTGCTTCTTTTTCAATCTTTTTATTGGAGTTCTCACTTTCACAAGAAAAAAATAAACCAGTTAATAAAACAATAAAAATTTTAGTTTTCAATTTCCCAAGTTGTGCCATCTTTATTATCTTTTAACTTAATGTTGATTTTATCTAATTCTTCTCTAATGAAATCTGATGTCGAATAATCTTTATTTTCTTTCGCTTTTTTTCTTAGCGATAGAATGATATTTAATGTTTCATTTAATAGTTCTGGATTAGATGCTGATTTTTCAGGCAATAAACCAAGTATATCAAATATATAAATGGAATAATGATTTTTTAATATTGCTAAATCTTTCGATGTTATTGTTTCTTTTCCTTCACTTAGTAGATTAATATATTTTAACCCGTCAAATAAATGTGCAATTGTAATAGGAGTGTTAAAATCATCGTTCATGCTCGATTGACAATTATCGATAATAGTATTTACTTTAAAAGATGTCGATTGAGAAGGTGTTATGTTTTCAAGTAGCTTTATGCTAGACATTAATCTTTTTAACCCTTTTTCTGATGCTTGTAAGGCTTCGTTCGAAAAATCAACTGTACTTCTGTATTGAGCTTGTAAAAAGAAAAATCTTACCGTCATAGGGTCATAACCTTTCTCTAATAATGGATGGCTTCCTGAAATTAATTCCATGGGCAAAAACGAATTACCAAGCGATTTACTCATTTTTGAACCATTTACCGTAAGCATATTTCCGTGCATCCAATACTTTACAGGAGAAGGGCTACCTGAGCCAACTGATTGAGCTATTTCACATTCGTGATGAGGAAATTTCAAATCCATTCCACCTCCATGAATATCGAATTGTTGCCCAAGATATTTTGTACTCATTGCCGAACATTCTAAATGCCAACCTGGAACACCTGTCCCCCATGGAGAATTCCATTTCATAATAGTCTCTGGCGATGCTTTTTTCCAAATGGCGAAATCGGCAAAAAAACGTTTTTCTTCGCCGCCTTCTAGGTTGTCTCTTGTTTGTTCTAGAAGCTCGTCTAGTTTTCTGCCTGATAATTCGCCATAATTGAATTTTTTGGCATATTTTTTTACATCGAAATATACCGAACCATTTACTTCATAACCATAACCGTTAGCAATAATTTTTTGCACCAATTCAATTTGCTCGATAATGTGTCCAGTTGCTGAGGGTTCAATATCAGGATTTTTGAGGTTGAATAATTGAGTGGTAAAATGAAAACTGTTGGTGTACTTCTGAACAATTTCCATGGGTTCGATTTTTTCAAGACGAGCACGTTTTTCAATTTTGTCTTCTCCAAAATCAACATCATCAACCAAATGGCCAACATCAGTAATGTTTCTTACATATCTAACTTTATAGCCTAAATGATTTAAATACCGATAAACAATATCAAATGTTAAAAATGTTCTAACATTTCCTAAATGAGCCTCATTATAAACAGTAGGTCCACAAACATAAAGTCCAACAAATGGATGATTTATTGGTACAAATTTTTCCTTTTTACTAGTTAAACTATTATAGATGAATAATTGTTTGTTTGACATCAAGTTCTATTTTTTTTGTAAAAGTAATTTTTTAAGCCCATATTTAAATTATGGGTTAAAAAAAACATAGCCCACGATTTAAATCGTGGGCTATGTTTTTTTTAATTATTTTTTTGTTTACTCTTTAGGAAGAGGAGCATCACCAATATATCTTCCTTCTTTGTATTTTTCTATCACGATTAACATTCCGTCGGTATCATATTTGTATAATAAACCATCCATTAATCTAAAGTCTTTAAAAAATCCTACTTTAGACAATTGTTTATCTTTGTTATACATGGTGTGTTGCCCATTTCCATTAAAGCTACCAGAGTTTACTTCATCGTTTTTATCTACTTTAACTATTTTTATTGGAGCATTTGCTAAATCTTCATCTTTTGTTATTGGATTTTTAGGCTCGTAAACTTTCGTATTTGCGACATCTAATTCGCCATCAATAAAAGATTTTTCTGCTTTAATAGAACCATCTTCATAATATTCTTTAACAAATTTTTCTTTACCAGCAGCAATATCAGCCTCAATCATCACTTGTCCATTTTCGTAAAAATAAACTTGTTTACCATCTCTTTTCCCTGTTTCATTGAAAACAAATTGTTGTGCAGTTTGTCCATTTTCATGATACCTTTTAAACCCTCCAGTATTTCTGGTATTTTCCCAATTTCCCTCTTCTTCTACTTGTCCATTTTCAAAATAAGTTTTGTAAGTGCCATTTGGTCTGCTGTTTACATAAGCAATTTCACTTTTTATTTTTCCATTTGGAAAGAAATTTTTCCATAAACCTTGTTTGCGGCTACTTTCATAGTTACCTTCTTCAACAACCTGTTCTGGTTCATAACCAGGAAGTTTCTTCATTTTACCGAAAATACGCCAAAAACCTTGTTTTAAATTATTTGCATCAATCACATTGATGGTATCCCCTTTGTCTATTGTGTAAGACTGTGCAGAGCTAATGCTGCAAACAAAAATAGGAAGTAGTATGTATAAAATCTTTTTCATTCGATTCAAGATAAACAGTTTCGCAAAAATAAAGATATAAATTAAAATAACTAGTCTTTTAATAATTTAGCCGAATTTATGTTATTGTTCGATAAACACGGACTAAATGCTTGTTACGACATTTTAAATTTTATGTTTCAATAATTGTTCCAAATTTTTCAACATTTCTTTTGTCATCTTTTCTAAATTATAAGTTGCTTTCCAATTCCAATCGGTTCTTGCTCTAGAATCATCAATGCTTTGAGGCCAACTATCGGCTATTTTTTGCCTAAAATCTTCTTGGTAAGAAATTTTAAAATCAGGAAAATGTTTTTTTATTTCTTCCGAAATTTCTTTTGGAGTAAAACTTATTCCTGCTAAATTATAGCTCGACCATATTTTTATGTTTTCTTTTGGGGCTTGCATTATTTGAATGGTAGCTTTTATGGCATCGGTCATATACATCATTGGAAGAGCCGTGTTTTCAGATAAAAAACATTCATAAGAATTCTTTTTTATTGCTTGGTGGAAAATGTCAACGGCATAGTCAGTAGTTCCTCCACCTGGCAGTGATTTATAGCCAATTAAACCTGGATAACGAATACTTCTAACATCTACGTCGTATTTTTCGTGGTAATATTCGCACCATCTTTCACCTGTTTGTTTGCTAATTCCGTAAACTGTACTTGGCTCCATAATAGTATATTGTGGAGTGTTTTGTCTTGGTGTTGTTGGTCCAAAAACAGCTATTGAACTGGGCCAAAATATTTTATCAATGATTTTATTTTTTGCTAAATCTAATACATTAAATAAACTGTTCATGTTTAACTCCCATGCAAAAGCTGGATTTTTTTCTGCTGTTGCAGAAAGGAGGGCAGCTAAAAGATAAATTTCTTTTACATTGTGTTTGTTAACTATTGAAATAAGTTGCTCTTTATTTAATATGTCTAATTCTTCGAATGGTCCTGTTTGCTCAGCCTGAGGTTTTTTAATATCGGAAGCAATAACGTGAGCGTTTCCATAAATTTTACGAAGTTCTTCAACTAACTCTGTGCCGATTTGACCTGATGAACCAATAACTAAAATTGAAGATGACATCATATTAACTCAAAGCCTTTAATGAGTGTATAAAAGTATCAAAAAATAATAAAAATGTACTATTTTATTGTTTGTTTTAGCTGAATAAGGAATTATTGAGGATTAAAGGCTTATTTTACTTTCTCAACCTTGATAATTTTAACAGGACAAGCTTTTGCTGCGTTAACATTTGCCAAATATTCATCATCTCCAACAACGGCAATATAAAACCCTTTTTTATTTTTTCCTTCGATTAAGGTACATTTTCCATCTTTTTTTGACATACGCCAACGGTCGTAGGCAATTTCTACACAGTAATTACAGCCTATACATTTAGCTCTTTGATGCGTTATTCGTATCATTCGGCTTCAATAACTTTGTAAAGCTTGTCTGATGGACGAATAATTTGGTCGATAGGAGTGGAGAAATTAATACCTTTTTCAACTTTTTCAACCGAGACATCATCAACTCTTAGTTCTTTTATAACCATTTCAATAACTCCTGTGGTAGGACCAGTAATAATTACATTATCTCCAACAGAAAGAGAGTGTGTTTCCATTTTAAATTCAGCTACATTTATTTTTGGAAAATATTTTACTCCTTGCCCTAAAAATTTCTTTCTGGTAGTAGCTTGTGAGCCATGCCCTTCCGACCATTCCCCTAACTCTTGTCCGAGGTAATAACCATCCCAAAAACCTCGATTGTAAACTGTAGCTAATTTTTTATTCCATTCCTCTATTTTTTCTTTAGAGTAAGTTCCGTCTAAAAAAGCATTGGCAGCTTCGCGGTAACATTCGGTAACTGTTTTTACATACTCAGGAGCTCTTCCACGACCTTCAATTTTCAATACTTTAACTCCAGCATTTATAATATCATCAATAAATCCAATGGTACAAAGGTCTTTTGGAGACATAATGTATTCATTGTCTATTACAAGTTCATTACCTTCTTCATCTTTTACCTCGTAAGTCCGTCTACAATTTTGAACACAAGCACCTCTGTTTGCTGATGAATTATTGGTGTGCAAACTCAAATAACATTTACCCGAAACTGCCATACATAATGCTCCGTGAGCAAATATTTCTATTTCGACTAAATTCCCAGAAGGACCTCTAACCTTATCTTTTTTTATGCCATCAGTTATGCTTTTAACTTGAATTAAACTTAATTCCCGAGCTAATACCATTACATCAGCAAAATGTGCAAAAAACTTGATGGTTTCTAAATTGGTAACATTGGTTTGGGTGGAGATGTGAACCTCAAAACCAACTGAAGAAGCATAATTTATTACTGCTTGGTCAGAAGCAATAACAGCAGTTATTCCGGCAGCTTTTGATTTGTCAATAATTCGTTTCATTAATGATAAATCGTGGTCGTAAATAATGGTATTTAGGGTTAAATAGGAGCGAACATTGTTTTCGTTGCATATTTTGGCAATGGTTTCTAAGTCGTCGAAGGTAAAGTTGTTAGCAGCTTTGGCACGCATGTTTAATTGCTCGATACCAAAATAAATCGAATCTGCTTTTCCTTGTATAGCAGCCATTAATGAATCAAATGATCCAGCAGGAGCCATTATTTCTATTTTCTTACTCATTTTTATACTTATGAAATGCGAAGTTACTAGATTTTAAAATAATAAAAGTTAATACCAAGTCTTTATTTAGAATCATTCTAAATGCTAATGAATTTTTTTACAGATATCATGGTAAGAATATAGTTTTCATTACTTTAGTGAAAATTTTAAACTTATAATTATGAAAAGAACTTACTTTATTACATTGTTAATAGCAATTTTATTAACGTTTAATGCTAATTCTACCACTTACACTTCGGCTGCAAATGGTAACTGGATGAATTTTATGACATGGTCTCCTTTTGGTGTTCCAATTCCAGGTGATATCATTATTATTAATCATGCGGTAGCATTAGATACTAGTTTTGCTTATTCTACGGGTTCGATTACAGTAAATGCGGGAGGAAGTTTAATTCAAAACTCCCCAGTTCGAGATATTTGGTTAAATGGTGTAAATACTGCATTTACCAATAATGGAACAACAACTATACGATTTATGTTACTTGATGCAGGTTCTTTTAACAATACTGGAATGTTTAATGTAAAGTCATTCCTTAACAATATTACCATGAATAATTCAGGAACTATAAATGGAGTTGATAGTATGTACAACAATAATGGGACGATAAACAATATTGGAACGATAAACATTATGACGTTTTTCAATCAAAACATCATAAACAATTATGGTACAATTCAAGGGTTAACAACTGTTGTAGATAGCATGTGGAATGAAGGCACATTTTTAAATGATGCTGGTGCCATGTTAAAAGCAGATAGTGCAACTAACAATGGATTATTTACCAACAACGGAACTGTTCAGTATTTACAATTTACCAATTATGTGAGTGGAACATTTATCAACAACAACTCATTGAGTTTTGATGACATGACCAATTTTGGAACTTTTACTAATAATGATGTTATGACAGGTGCAAACAGTATGTTTAATAACGAGGTTTTTAGCAATACCAGTACTGGACAAATAACTTTAGGAGTGAGTTTTTTAAATGCCGATACTTCAAGTTGGACAGCCAATTTTATTAATGATGGCTCGGTGGTTATTGGAGATAGTTATTATAATTTTAATAGTGTTTCTGGAACAAGTTCAGGTTCTTTTACTGTTCAAGATACTTCTTATAATTCTGGTACTATGACTGGCTCTTTCGATTTTTGTGATGCAACACCACCTCCGTCTTATCCTTATATTGATTGGAATTTTGGAACTATCGATGCTACTGTTACATTTTGTGGATTAACAACTGTTGCTGAGTTGGGTAAATCAACACTTACCATATACCCCAATCCAACATCAGGAATAGTAAATATTGGAATACAAAAACAGTTTGTTGAAGTTTACACTGTTAATGGGGAAAAAGTATTGGAAAATTATACTAATCAAGTGAATTTAGAAAAATACAATGCTGGACTTTATTATTTGGTCGTAAAAGATGAAGGTGGACATCAACTGTTTAAAGAGAAAATAGTTAAACAATAAATATGAAAAGTATAAACAAAAATATACTGGCTGTATTAATAGTTATGATATTTTGTGGGTCATGTTCAAAGGAAGAAGAAAAATCAACTCTTAAGCCAACTACAAACTCGACAACAGCACCTATAAAGAAAAACTTTAGTGCTGGAATTTTATCTAATTGCCCAATTGATTTTATATACTATATTTCTTATAATTATAGTAACAATTATGTTGTTCCTGTGGGGGTTACACCTATTGGGTCAGTAACTAATTTGAATTTTTCAACTGAAATTGTATATAGATTTTCATTAGGACAAACTAGTATTACAGCTGAATTATACAATGGAAATGTAACATTTCATGATAACAATGGAGTGATAACAATGGTTGTCCAGAATATTTATAATCCAAATGGTTATAGCTTAACTCTTATTGATAGTGGTGGAGGAGTAAAAGATATTGTGATTCAGTAAAAAAATACAATTAAATATTAAAGTAACTTTATATTTAACTCGTCCAATTGTTTTTTGTCGATGGTTGCAGGAGCATCAATCATCACATCACGTCCACTGTTGTTTTTTGGGAAAGCAATAAAATCACGAATGGTTTCTTGTCCGCCAAACAACGCACAGAGTCTGTCAAAACCTAAAGCAATACCACCATGAGGAGGAGCACCGTATTCAAAAGCATTTAGTAGAAATCCAAATTGTGCTTGAGCTTCTTCTTTGGTAAATCCTAATAAATCGAACATCCTAGATTGTACTGCCCTATCGTGTATTCTTATTGAACCACCACCAATTTCTGTTCCGTTTAGTACTAAATCATAGGCATTTGCTCTAACTTTTCCTGGATTGGTTTCTAACAAATGCAAATCTTCGGTTTTTGGAGAAGTAAATGGGTGGTGCATGGCATGGAAACGTTTACTTTCTTCGTTCCATTCCAATAAAGGAAAATCGTACACCCAAAGCGGAGCATAAATATCAGGGTTTCTTAATCCCAATTGATTTCCTAAATGTAAACGTAAAGCACTCAATTGAGCTTGAGTAGTTGTGGTTTCTCCAGATAAAACAAGGATTAAATCACCTGCTTTTGCATTACATTTTGTAGCCCATTTTTTTAATTCATCTTCAGTATAAAATTTATCTACTGATGATTTGCATGTTCCATCTTCGTTGCAACGTAAATAAATTAGTCCTTTTGCACCGACTTGTGGTCGTTTAACAAAGTCGGTTAATTCATCCAGTTGTTTTCTAGTAAATGAAGCACAATTTTCTGCATTGATGGCAATTACACTTTCAGCATCATCAAAAATAGCAAATCCTTTTCCTTTTACCAGTTCGGTAAGGTAGTTAAATTGCATGTTAAAACGAATGTCTGGTTTGTCGCAGCCATAGTTTAACATGGCATCAGCGTAGCTCATTCTTGGAAAAGAATCAAAATCAATTCCTTTGGTTATCTGAAACAAATGAACCATCAACGCTTCAAAGGTTTGCAAAATGTCTTCTTGCGTTACAAAAGCCATTTCGCAGTCGATTTGTGTAAACTCCGGTTGACGGTCGGCACGTAAATCCTCGTCTCTAAAACAACGAACAATTTGATAATACCTGTCATAACCACTTACCATTAACAATTGTTTAAAGGTTTGTGGCGATTGTGGTAAAGCATAAAATTGTCCAGCATTCATTCGGCTCGGCACAACAAAATCTCTAGCTCCTTCGGGTGTTGATTTAATTAAATAAGGAGTTTCGATTTCTAAAAAGTTTAACGAGTCTAAATATTTTCGAACTTCAATAGACAAACGATGGCGAAGCTCCAAATTTTTTCTTAATGGATTTCTTCTTAAATCCAAATAACGGTATTGCATACGTAATTCCTCTCCACCGTCCGAATTATCTTCAATGGTAAAAGGTGGAGTTTTACTTTTGTTTAAAACGGTAAGTGTTGAAACAATAATTTCAATTTCTCCAGTAGGAATGTTGAGGTTTTTGCTTTGTCGTTCTGCCACTTTTCCGATAACCTGAACAACAAATTCTCGACCTAAATTAGCTGTAAGTCCGCTTTGATTTTCTGAAAACACCAATTGGGTAATACCATAACGGTCACGTAAATCTACGAAAGTCATGGCACCTAAATCACGTTTTTTTTGTACCCAGCCACAAAGGGTAACTTCTTGATTTACGTTGTTAATTCTTAATTCTCCGTTGGTATGCGATCTGTACATCTTTATATAAATTTTGAGAGACAAAAGTAATAAAAATCAAACTCTATTTTAATGCAACGAAGGAATATAGAAATTGAAAATTCTTTTGGATTAATTTATTGTACAATTTTAAAAAAGCATTAAATTTGCATTTCAAAACAGTTTGTTGGATATCCATTTGGATAAAGTTGGCGTTGGAATGAGCATTTATCCTAACTGTATTGATAAAAGGTAATAACTTTTATTTCGAAGTATTTCATAAATTAACTATATAAAAATTAATAAATTATGGCATTTGATATTGAAATGATTAAGGCTGTTTATGCAAAATTTCCTTCAAGAGTTGCAGCAGCACGTAAAGTAGTTGGAAAACCTTTAACCTTAGCAGAAAAAATTCTTTATACCCATTTGTGGGAAGGAGAAGCAACTACGGCTTTTCAACGAGGAAATTCTTATGTAGATTTTGCACCAGATAGAGTAGCTATGCAAGATGCAACAGCACAAATGGCTTTGTTGCAATTTATGCAAGCTGGCAAATCTAAAGTAGCGGTGCCTTCTACAGCTCATGCCGACCATTTAATTCAAGCAAGAATTGGTGCTACTAAAGATTTACAAGATGGTATCAACGAAAACAACGAAGTATTTAATTTTTTAAGCTCGGTTTGCGATAAATATGGTATTGGTTTTTGGAAACCAGGTGCTGGAATTATCCATCAAGTGGTGTTAGAAAACTATGCATTTCCTGGAGGGATGATGATAGGAACCGACTCGCATACCGTAAATGCAGGTGGATTAGGTATGGTTGCTATTGGTGTTGGTGGTGCTGATGCTGTTGATGTAATGGCGGGTATGGCTTGGGAATTAAAAATGCCTAAATTAATTGGTGTTAAATTAACAGGAAAATTAAATGGCTGGACTGCTCCTAAAGATGTGATTTTAAAAGTTGCAGGTATCTTAACTGTAAAAGGTGGTACAGGAGCAATTGTAGAATATTTTGGCGAAGGAGCTAAATCATTATCCGCTACAGGTAAAGGAACCATTTGTAACATGGGTGCAGAAATAGGTGCTACTACTTCCACTTTTGGATATGATGATTCGATGAGAAGATATTTAAAAGCTACCGATAGAGCCGATGTTGTTGCTTTAGCTGATGCTGTTGCTGAACATTTAACGGGAGATGATGAGGTTTATGCCAATCCTTCAAAATATTTTGATGAAGTAATTGAAGTAAATTTAGATGAATTAACTCCTCATTTGAATGGTCCATTTACCCCAGATTTAGCCACTCCAGTTGCTGAAATGAAAGAAAAAGCAAAAGCAAACGGTTGGCCAACCGATATTGAATGGGCGTTAATAGGTTCTTGTACCAATTCTTCTTATGAAGATTTAACCAGAGCAGCTTCTATTGTTGAAGATGCTGTGAGTAAAGGTGTAAAACCAAAAGCAATTTTAGGAATTAATCCAGGTTCTCAACAAGTATATTTTACTGCAAAAAGAGATGGCTTAATTGATACGTTTAACAAGTTTGAGTCTGCTAAAATTTTCACCAATGCGTGTGGTCCTTGTATCGGACAATGGGATAGACCAGGAGCAGAGAAAAAAGAAAAAAACTCTATCATCCATTCGTTTAACAGAAACTTTGCAAAACGTGCTGATGGAAATCCGAATACGCATGCTTTTGTTGCTTCACCAGAAATGGTTGCTGCTATTGCAATTTCAGGAAAATTAGATTTTAATCCTATTACTGATACGTTGATTAATTCAAAAGGCGAAGCCATAAAATTAGCTGAACCAAAAGGTTTTGAATTGCCACCAAGAGGTTTTGCGGTTGATGATAATGGCTATCAAGCACCTGCTGAAGATGGAAGTAAAGTGGTGGTAAAGGTTGCTCCAGATTCAACAAGACTCCAATTGTTAGACCCTTTTACTCCATGGAACGGATTAAATATTACTGGAGCTAAATTGTTAATCAAAGCACAAGGTAAATGTACCACCGACCACATTTCTATGGCTGGTCCATGGTTACAATACAGAGGTCATTTAGATAATATTTCAAACAATTGTTTAATTGGAGCAGTTAATGCATTTGGAGGTGCTACCAACGAAGTAGTAAACCAATTAACTGGAGCAAAAGGAGAAGTTCCTGCAACTGCAAGAGCTTACAAAGCTGCTGGAGTACCAAGTATTGTTGTAGGTGATCAAAACTACGGCGAAGGTTCTTCCCGTGAGCATGCTGCTATGGAGCCTCGTCATTTAGGAGTTGTTGCTGTTATTGTTAAATCATTTGCTCGTATTCATGAAACCAACTTGAAGAAACAAGGAATGTTAGGGTTAACGTTTTCCAATGAAGCTGATTACGATAAAATTAAAGAAGACGATACCTTTAACTTTATTGATTTAAAGGAGTTTGCACCAGGAAAACAATTAACATTAGAATTGGCTCATGCAAATGGAAACAAAGAAACCATAAAACTAAATCATACTTATAATGCTCAACAAATTGATTGGTACAGAGCTGGTTCTGCTTTGAATTTAATTAAAGAAG
>CAYJMI010000085.1:0-7794 GCA_964371285.1 uncultured Vicingus sp.
GATGAAACCCGATGACTAACAATTAATGAAGTCTTATTTTTCATAATACGCTCGAGATTTTCTAAAATAACATCTTCGGTTTCGGTATCTACAGCCGATAAACAATCGTCGAAAATTAAAATTTTAGGTTCTTTAATAATGGCTCGTGCAATAGAAATTCGTTGTTTTTGACCCCCTGATAATGTAACACCACGTTCACCAATTCTGGTTTTAAATCCTTTCGGAAATTCAATGATGTTATTATAAATAGCAGCATTTTTTGCAGCTTCAATAATCACAGTTTCGTCGGGCAGCCCATTTTTGTAACCAAATGCAATGTTGTTTTCTATACTATCCGAAAAAAGAAAAACTTCTTGAGGAACATAACCAATATTTTCTCTCAATTCGTTCAAATTTAGTTTTTGTATGTTTTGGTTATCAATTAGAACGATTCCGCTGGTAACATCATATTTTCTTAAAATAAGGTTGATGATAGACGACTTTCCAGACCCGGTTCTTCCTACTATGGCTAAAGTTTCTCCAAGTTTTACTTCAAACGAAATATCTTTTAACGCATTTATTCCTGATTCGGGATAAGTAAATGAAACATTTTTGAAAACAATTTCTCCGGCATAATCAAAGTGCTGGTCTGTTGGATTTTTAATTTTGGGTTCAGTATCCAAAAATTCGTTTATTCTGGTTTGTGATGCTGCCGCTCGTTGTACAATAGAAGTAACCCAGCCAATTGCTGTTACTGGCCAAGTCAACATATTAATATAAAATACAAACTCTAAAATGTTTCCAAGAGTAACATTGCCCTTGATGTATTCTAACCCTCCAATATAAATAGTAAAAATGGTACTCAATCCAATCAATAACATCATTACCGGAAAAAATACGGCATGAGTTTTTACCAACTTCATCGAATGTTTTAAATAGATTTCATTTTCATCATAAAGTTTTGAAATAAAAAGTTTTTCTTTTACAAACGATTTTATGATACGAATTCCGGAATAGGTTTCTTGAGAGAGTGTGGTGATATCAGATAATTTTGCTTGAACCTCTTCGCTTTGCTTGTTAATTTTGCTGCTTACATAATATATTATGAAAGATAAAATAGGTAAAGGAGTTAGTGAATATAATGTAAGTTTAACATTGATGGAGAACATTACAGGTACAACCAACGCAAACAAGGTAATAAGGTTTATGCTATACATAATTCCCGGACCTAAATACATTCGAACTTTACTCACATCTTCGCTGATACGATTCATGATGTCGCCAGTATTGTTTTCTTTGTAAAAAGAAGTGTCTAACAATTGAAAATGGTTAAAAATTTCGTTTTTTAAATCAAATTCAATCAACCTCGACATAATGATAATAGTTTGACGAGTAAAAAACATAAAAACGCCTTTTATAATTGCCAAAATAAAAACAACTATACCAAAGGCTAGTATGGCTTTTCCGAAACTTAGTGATTGAAAATAATCGCCAATAAAACTAGTGCTTGCAATGGGATGATTAGAAAGTTTTGCCTCAACTAAATTAAATGTTTCACGAATAATTTGGGCAGGGTACAATGCAAAAATATTAGATAGAACAATAAAAAATGTTCCAAGCAATAAACGGTACTTGTATTTAAATAAATATTTGTTTAGATGTTTTAATGACCTCATTTAACTAACTAATTGGTGCGTTTTCAGTTTTTGTCGAATAACTTTAACTATTCACTAATAAAGATTATTTTTGTCGGCAGAAACTATCAGTCAGCTGACGGATTACAAAAGTAAGAATCTTTAATCAGACCCGATTGCTATCGGGATAAACTTATATATTATGTCAATAATTATTGAAAATCAAACTAAAACAGCAGTAAACTCCATTCTAGAAAGTATGTCGGTTTACAATCACGAACAAGTTGTTTTTTGTCAAGACCAAGCAACTGGTTTAAAAGCAATTATTGCAGTTCATAACACGGTTTGTGGACCAGCATTAGGTGGTACCCGAATGTGGAATTATGCTACCGAAGCAGAAGCAGTAACGGATGTGTTAAGATTATCAAGAGGAATGACCTATAAAAATGCTTTGGCCGGATTAAATTTGGGTGGTGGAAAAGCAGTTATTATTGGCGATTCAAAAACTCAAAAAAACGAAGCATTGTTTAGAAGGTTTGGAAAATTTGTAAACTCCCTTTCCGGAAAATATATTACTGCCGAAGATGTTGGTATTTCCACAAATGATATGGTATGGGTAAATATGGAAACCAATCATGTGGCTGGTTTACCAGGAAAAAGTGGCGACCCATCGCCTGTTACAGCTTATGGGGTTTATATGGGAATGAAAGCTTGTGCTAAACAACAATTTGGCTCAGATTCGTTGTCTGGTAAAAAAATTGCTGTACAAGGTATTGGTCATGTTGGCGAATATTTGGTTAAACATTTAACCGAAGAAGGAGCTAAAGTTTACATTACCGATATTAATGAAGAAGCTTTAAAAAGAGTTGCTGCAAAATACAAAGTAGAAGTGGTTGGATTAAACAATATTTACGATTTAGACATTGATATTTATGCTCCATGTGCTTTAGGTGCAACTTTAAATGATGATACTTTAAGCAGATTAAAATGTTCAATAATTGCTGGAGCAGCAAACAATCAGTTGCAACAAGAAGATGTTCACGGTAAAATTATCATGCAAAAAGGATTAATATACGCTCCCGATTTTATGTTAAATGCTGGTGGTGTAATTAATTGTTATGCAGAAGTTGCTGGTGTATCATCAGAATGGGCTATGGCTAAAGCTCAAGATATTTACAATACAACAGCAAATATTTTAAAACGCTCTAAAGAAACGAATATTCCTACTTATGCAATTGCAAACCGAATGGCTGAAGAACGAATTGAAGCCATAGGAAAGATAAAAATGACGATGTAAAAAAAGTTGAAAGTTCTCAGTAGACAGTCCACAAGAAACCAGTAGCAAGAAACCAGTAACAAGAAACCAGCAACCAGTAAATGATAAGCAGAAGATATTTAAGAGTAAAAACATTTCAGGCCTTATACGCTTATTTTCAATCGGAAGATAGAAATGTAAAAAAAGCAGAAAACGAGCTTTTTTTAAGCCTTGAAAGAATGTACGATTTGTATCTCTTTTTTTTAGCCTTAGGAGTGGAATTGGTACATCAATCGGAACTTAAAATTGAAGAAGTTAAGTCCAAAAAATTACCTACCGAAAACGATTTAAAGCCCAACTTAAAGTTTGTGAACAATGCCATTTTTAAATTGTTGGCAAAAAACACCGCTTTAAATGCTCAGTTAAAAGAAAAAAAAATTACTTGGTTAGCCGACCAAGAATTGGTTTCCAAATTTTTAGTGTTTTTAAGGCAACACGAGGTTTTTACCACTTATTTAACTACCAAAGAAACTTCGTTTGAAGAAGAACAAAAATTAGTGGTTGATATTTATAAAAAAGTTATTCCAGATTTTGATTTTATGATTGCTGAATTGCAAGATAAAAGTATTTTTTGGGGTTTTGATGAGATAGATTTTGTATTGAGCATGGTGCTTAAAACCATAAAAAAATTCTCGAAAAATTCAAACGAATCCGATTCAATTTTGAGTTTATACACCGATGATGACGAAGATGTGAAAATGGTAAAAGATTTATTCAGAAAAACCATTTCAAACGACGATTACAATTCGGAAAAAATAGCTAAAAAAACCCAAAACTGGGATGTAGAGCGTATAGCTTTAGTCGATATTATTTTAATGAAAATGGCATTGACGGAGTTGATTCACTTTAAATCGGTTCCAGTAAAAGTTACTTTAAACGAATACATTGAATTGGCAAAATGGTTTAGCTCACCAAACAGCAAAATTTTTGTTAATGGTATTTTAGATAAGTTAGTTTTTGAACTTGTAGAAAGTGGAGAATTAAAAAAAACAGGAAGAGGTTTATTGGATGTTTAGAGCCTTCGGAGAGTTTATAGGGAGTTTCCCCCCAACAAAATAGAAGTATTAATCATGAATTTTTTATGAGCCCGAATACCAACTCCAACATGAGTTAATTCAGGGTCGAGGAGCATTTTTCGGTGACGTAAGCTTTCTTGTTCGTCGTCAATCAATAAATCGACAACAATTGAAAGAGCATCAGGAAAACCATATTGATTGCTTTCTTTTACTTTCGTAAACTTTTTTTCTAAAGGTTTCATTCGTTCTCCAAAACTTTCAAATTCACTCGAACGATGTCCTTTTTTACCAAGTCGCCCCATTTCTTTAGCATGTTTTATGGCTTCATTAAATAAATCTTCA
Organism: uncultured Vicingus sp.; assembly: GCA_964371285.1. Classification (GTDB taxonomy): domain Bacteria; phylum Bacteroidota; class Bacteroidia; order Flavobacteriales_E; family Vicingaceae; genus Vicingus. The sequence continues at coordinate 4,287 of CAYJMI010000085.1, forward strand.
TCAGGCAAAAGAATTGGTAATTTGGGTTGTTCCGACAAGGTTTTTACCAACGACTTGTAATATTTGTTTTTTGGAATTTTAACATCATCCATATAATCTTTAAGGTAAGTTTCTACAAATAACTTCCCATCAATTCTTGCCAAGTTAATGTAGAAGATTACTTTTTTTTCTTGAAAAGACAATGCTTTTAAATCTTTAGCAGAATTTGCCATTCTTAAATCAGAGCTGTTCCAAGTTTCAAAAGGTGTGATTTTTTGGGCGAATATCACACTCGAAAAACAAAAGAATACGATGTAAATTACTGATTTTAAGTAATTAGTCATTAAGGGTTAAATTTTCGGCAAAAATATGGAATTAATTTCCGTCAGCGTAAACTTTTTCACCATTAATGAAAGTAAATAAAACTTTAGATTTAAAAATATTTTGCTCATCAACAATCATAACGTCTTGATTTAATATAACAAAATCGGCAAATTTACCAAGCTCTAAACTCCCTTTTTCATTTTCCTCAAAATTTGCTACAGCAGCCCAAATCGTCATCCCTTTTAACGCTTCTTCTCTGGTTAGTGCATTTTCTTTTTGAAATCCGTTTTCGGGAAAACCAGACAAATCTTTTCTTGCCACAGCGGCATAAAAAGTATAAATTGGATTTATGTTTTCAATTGGAAAATCGGTGCCTAAAGCAATTAATCCATTTTGAAGTAATAATTTTTTGTACGCATAAGCATTTTTTATTCTGTCTTTTCCTAATCTTTCTTCAGCCCAATACATATCGGATGTGGCGTGTGTTGGTTGAACAGAAGGAATGATGTTGTAATTTTTAAATATTTCAAATTGATTGGAATCCAAAACTTGTGCATGCTCAATCCGCCATCTTCGGTCGTTGGTAGTTTTCAATACCTTTTTATATACATTTAACACCATTTGGTTAGCAGAATCGCCAATGCAATGTGTGTTTAATTGAAAACCTTTTTCAAAAATCAAAGGAGCGTATTTCTCGAAATAAGCAGCTTTATTTAATAATAATCCATAATAGTTGTAAGATAGTAAGTCGCTGTATGGTTTTGATAAACAAGCCCCTCTAGAACCTAAAGCACCATCAGCATAAAATTTAAACGAAGAAACATTTAAACGTTCGGTTTTGTAGGGACCTTTTTTTAAGTAATATTCCAACAATTCCTCTGAAGAACTAATCATGGCATATACCTTTAACTTCAGTTGGTTTGATTTGTGTAAATCATCTAATAAATCAATTTGGGTTTTATCCAACCCAGCTTCATCAATGGTAGTTAATCCAACTTTAAACAAGTTTTTTTCTGCATTTAACAGTTGCTGAGTTATCTGGTTTTTGGTTTTAGTTGGGATGATGCCTTTCACTTTTTCGACAGCATTATCTAGCAAAATTCCAGTTAATTTGTTGTTTTTTTGTTCGATGATACCACCAGAAATCTTACTGTTTGTATCAAAACCAATCAAATCTAGTGTTTTTTGGTTCACTAATGCTGCATGACCATCAATACGAAGAAGAAAAACCGGAGTATTTGGAAACAAAACATCTAATTTTTCTTTGCTTGGAAACTCTTTTACTTTCCAATCGTTTTGATCCCAACCTTTACCTAATACCCATTCAAATTTACCCGCCCGTTCCAGTACGGACAGGTTGGTTTTGTTAAATTCGATGGTTTTTGTGATAACATCCTCAAAAGAAGTTGTGTTGGTTAAATCTACTTCTTCTAATAATGCTGCATAATTGAACAAATGACAATGAGCATCAATAAAACCAGGGTAAACAGGCATTTGCTTAGCATCTACATATTCTTTAGCTAGGTATTTGTTTTTTATTTCGTTTTCAGCTCCAATAGCAATAATTTTCCCTTTGTCAATTGCCATTGCTTCAACAATTTCGAAACTTTCGTTAACGGTATAAATTTTTGCGTTGTGAACAATTAAGTCTATTTTTTGTGATTCACCACAACCGATACTAAAGAAACTTATTAGTGCTATAAAAAAAGATAAAATTTTCATCATAAAAATTTCTTTAAAAAAGGATATTTAGCTTTTAGTTTATCAAAATCGATGAGCAGTAATAACCCTATGGCTAGAAAAGGTAACGCTGGAACTTTATAACGAACCAACGCTCCAAAAATTGGTATCATTAAACCAATGATGGTGAAAAGAATAAATACAAACGACAGGCAAAAAATTACATAAAACAAGTGTTCTCTTTTTTTATTTGGAAAAAATAACACGACCATAAATAACCCAATAAAAAGCAAGTTTTCTAACGAACTTAACAACACAAATGGTGATTTACTTTCCCACAAATAAGGGCGGATAAATGTATTTAACCAAGCATTTGGTGTGTATTTAAAAATTGAAAATCCATTGGATAATTCAGGTATTTCAAAACTACTGTTTGTTGGGAAATACTTGATAAACCGAATAAATTCGAGCTGCTTTTCAACAATAATTTCAACGGGATTAAACTTGTGATTGATTACCCAAAGGCTTATTAAAAGAATAGTAATAGTTAGCAAAGCATAAACATAACTTAAAACAGCTTTGTTTTTGGAAAGTTTTGTATAGAAAAAATATCCTAAAAGAGGGACGGATAAAGCAGCTATTACATAAAGTTTTGAGTAAAGGAGAACAACAACTGAAACAGTAATTAATGGTAAATGATACCATTTTAATTTTACAAATAGCTGCTGAATAGACAACAATAAAAACCCTAAACCAAATAAAATTAGCCCTTCTTTTAATAAACCAGAACTCCAAAACAAAACAGAAGGAATAAGGAAGACGGCGTAAAACAACCCTTTAGCATTTCCTATAAATAAAGGCTTAAAAAATTTAAACACTGCCATTAATCCAAGTAATGAAACAAAGTTAATAAACACATTATGGACATAAATATAACCAAAAGAAAACAACCGAATAAAAGCATTAAACCGAATAATAATGTGGCTGTCGCTAAACAAATTGCTGTTGTAGACCCGGTACCAAAAAACCATTTTGTTGTAATAGGTCTCATCAAAGTATGGGGAGTCGTTATCGACACCAAACAACATTTTTAAATAATCGGTTGGATTACTTTTTAAAGCATCAAACATTATTTTACTGTCATCAAAATATTTGTAAATATCAGAGGTACTTCTATCGGTATAGTAGTAGGTGTAAATTAATGTGAGTAGTACACTAAACAGTATTTTTAAGCCAAATGCTGCAACAAACCAACTTTTACCGATTTCGTTATCATCAAAGAATTTCCATTTGTAAATAACAAAAGCAAAAATGCAGCTATAAAATATGGTTAGAAAAAATCCCAAAATTTCGTTTTAAACTTGGCAATAAAAGTAAAAGAATTTTGCCATAGATTATTAGATAAAGATATGTTTTTAAAAAAAGCTAATTTTGACCATGACCACAAAAGAACGTTACCACTTATTTGTAGAGTATTTTAGTAAAACCAATCCTACAGCCGAAACCGAATTGGAATATTCCAACC
>CAYJMI010000085.1:7804-15583 GCA_964371285.1 uncultured Vicingus sp.
GCAGGGTACCGACAAGCGTGTAAACATAGTAACCAAAGATTTGTTTAAACGATTTACCAATGCTAAAGAACTCGCAGAAGCCGATGTGGAGGAAGTTTTTGAATACATTAAAAGCATTAGTTATCCTAATAACAAAGCCAAACATTTGGTGGGTATGGCAAAAATACTGGTAAACGAATTTAAAAGTATTGTTCCTGCTAATGTAGATGAATTACAAACCATGCCGGGAGTAGGACGGAAGACTGCTAACGTAATAGCCAGTGTAATTTACCAAAAACCAGTAATGGCGGTAGATACACACGTGTTTAGGGTTGCTGCCAGAATAGGTTTAACTACTAATGCAAAAACACCATTAGAAGCAGAAAAACAATTAACCAAAAATTTACCAGAAGAAGTTATTCATGTTGCTCACCACTGGTTAATACTGCACGGAAGGTATGTTTGCGTAGCTCGAAAACCAAAATGTTCGAGTTGCGAGATTAAAAATTTTTGTAAGGAGTTTGGAAAGATAAGTCGATAATACTTGCTTAATCACAATCTTGAACAAAAGGACGAGCAACATTTATTTTAGGACTCAAATAAGGAATGCCTAAATTTAATCCTCTTAAAATAAACAAACTTCCCAATAAAATAACAAAAACTGGAATCAACTTTTTTATGTTGTTTCTAACCGATAAACTCATGGAATTTGATAAAAAATAAATCGAAAACATCAGTGGAAGAGTTCCTAAGCCAAACCAAAACATAAAGAATGCACCATCCAACAAACTGCCTGTTGCAATAGAGCCTCCAATAGCTGCATAAACTAAACCACATGGCAATAATCCGTTTAACAAACCCACCAACAGTTTTGAACCCAACGAATGGGATTGAATAATTTTACCAAGACTGGTTTTTACTGCTAAAATAATTTTGCCAAAATATCCTGTTGGATTAATGGAATTCAAATATCGTTTGGGAACAAAAACAGAAAAAATAAACAACGAACCAATAACGATTGAAATGGTTTGTTGTGTTGTTGCAACAGCCAATCGTTCGCCAAAAAAACCAAAAAATATACCGAGTAGGGTATAGGTAATAATTCTTCCTAGATTGTAGGTGAGTCCGTTGGTAATTCTAGAAAATATGGATTTATTACCTAGCGGTAATGTTAGAGCAATTGGTCCACACATTCCAATACAGTGTAAACTCCCAATCAATCCTATTATAAATGCGGCAAAGTATTGTTCCATTAAGGAGTTACTAAAGTAAGTTCATGATAATATTCAATATCATTGGCTTTCCAATCAATTTTAACATGATACATTCCTTTTTCAAAAGCTGAAAATTGAAATGTTTGTGCATTGTTTTTAACTTCTAAAGGAAAGCTTTTATCAGCTTTTAAATCAGAAGGTTTATAAAAAACAATGTTACCCGAAATGGGTGTAGTTATTTCTGTTGGAAAAACGATATTAAAACTTTTTAAATCTGCTTGATAGGTAACTTGCTCCAATAATAGGGCTGAATGTTCTTTCTTAACAAGGATATCTTTAAATTCTAATTCTTTTTCGTAGTAATTTTCAGTAACCAATTCGTTGTTCTGTTTGGTAGCAAAATAAACCATGCCGAGCATAAATACTACAAAAACACCAAATAATGAAAAAGCAAATACACCCCAGTTAAATTTCATAATTAATTTTTATTCAAAGTTAACGAACAGGTCCATTAAATGAAGTTTCTTCTTCTTCAATTAAGTTTCCGTTGTTAAAGATGCCAATTTTTAATGAAGTATTTTTTTGTTTCAATTCATTTTTAGGAATTTCCACAAAAAATGCTTGTTGGTTACTTTCGCCTTTTTTTACGGTTAAAACCTCTTGACCAACCATTTTTATTGTTCCATCGGAATTTAAAAGTTTAAATGAAAGAACAAGTGTATTGCCTGATTTATTTACCACCTTTAAATTGAATAGGTTGCTTATGGTGCCACTCTCATTTTCCTGATACATTACCCCAGGAGTTCTTAAAATAGATGTTTCAACACCCCCCCTTAGTTTAAACAAGAAAATTACGATTACAACTAAAAGAAGAAGAAACACCGTGTAGGCTTTTGAACGGATACTGAATTTTACTCTTTTCCCTTCAGCAATGGCATTTTCAGAATCTATTCTGATTAATCCTTTGTCGTAACCCACATTATCCATAATGTAGTCGCAGGCATCCATACAAGCGGTGCAGTTAATACATTCTAATTGAGTACCATTTCTAATGTCGATACCAGTAGGGCAAACATTTACACATTGGTTACAATCAATACAATCGCCTTTTTCAGCTTCTTTTCTGTTTTCTCCTTTTCTATATTTTGCTCTGCCTTCGCCTCTAATGTAATCGTAAGCAACAACCAACGAGTTTCTGTCGAGCATTACGCCCTGTAATCTTCCGTAAGGACAAACAATTAAACAAACCTGCTCTCTAAACCAAGCAAAAACAAAGAAAAACACTAAACTAAAAACAAGTATGGCAATAAATCCACCCAAATGCTCACTTACTGGAGAGGTTTGTATTTTTACCAGCTCTTCCGAACCAACAATATAGGCTAAAAAAGTGTGAGATATAGCAAGTGCAATGATATAAAATAAGGTATATTTCAATCCTCTTTTTCCAACCTTTTGAACATTCCAAGGCTGTTTCTTTAAGTGTTGTTGTTCTTTGTAGTCGCCTTCTATCCAATATTCAATTTTACGATATACCATCTCCATAAAAATAGTTTGTGGACAAATCCATCCGCAAAATATTCTGCCATAAATAGTAGTAAAAAGTACTACAAATACAATCAGGCAAATCATGATTAAACCAAAAATATGAAAATCCTGAGGCCAGAAAACTTGTCCGAAAAGCACAAATTTTCGTGTAAGAATGTTGAACATTAAAAAAGGTTCGCCATCAATTTTTATCCACGGAATGGCAAATAAAACAGCAAGCAGAAAATAACTTGTGTAATTTCTATAATTTGTGAATTTACCTTTTGGTTTTTTTGGATACAACCATTTTCTTTGGCCTTTTTCGTCAACAGTTGTTATTTTGTTTCTAAATGATTCATCTCTACTTATTCCTTCCGCTTTCATTTTGTTAACTTTTCAGTAGAGACGGACAATTGTCCGTCTCTACTGTGTTTCTCAAAGACGGATAATTGTCCGTCTCTACTTGTGTTTTATATTTTTAAAGATGGACAATTGTCCATCTCTGTTAGTATTTATCTCCCTGAGGTTCTTTACCGCCTTCCACATTTTTACCGGCAAATTCAGTTAAAATAAAACTGGCTACATGCTGAATTTGTTCTGGTTTCAATTGACTTTCCCAAGGAATCATTCCTTTTTCCGGCACACCAAATTTAATAGTTTTAAACAGATTATTGATGGTATTGCCATGAATCCAGTATTCATCAGTAAAGTTAGGACCAACACTACCCCCTCCATTTGCTAAATGACAAGGTACGCAGTTTTTTTCGTAAATGGCTTTACCATCGGCAATTGTAGTAGCATCTGTTAAAAGTGTAACCGAATTTTCATCCATACTTGGTCCATTTGCTTCTTGAAACTTGGCAATTTGTGCTTGAGCAGTTTCAACTTCTCTGGCTAATTCTTTTTCTTGCGAAAAACCGTCGTAAGCAAAGAAATATACACTATAACCAATAGCAAAGAGGATAGTGCCATAAAACAAATACACCCACCAAGGCGGTAATGCATTGTCTAATTCAATAATTCCATCATAATTATGGTCAAGAGCATTGTCGTCTAAACCTTCTATAAGCTCTGTTTTTTCGTTTTTGTAGTCCATGATTTGTAAGTTTTTTTAATTCAAATTACTTTTCATCCTCAAAAGGAAGATTTTTTACATGATTGATATATGATTCACTTGATTTTCTCACCCATAACAACATTCCAACAAAAAAGGAAAAGAAAATGAGGAGGGATATAATCGGAAATATTTCTATTCCCGATATGGTATCCATGGTATGTTTTACAAATTTTAGCATATCAATTTATTTTGTAGTAGATTTCTCCACATCAGTACCCAATCGTTGTAAGTAGGCGATAAGGGCAATGATTTCTTTTTTAGCATCAGCTTCTTTAATACCTTGTTCTCGTAATTCAGAAGCAATTCCTTCTGCTTGAGTTTGCAAAGCTGTTTTACCGTTTTTAATTTCTTCATCGGTATAAGGAACACCCAATTTTTGCATCACTGCCAATTTAGAAGTGGTGCTTTTCACATCAATTTCTTTTACTAACAACCAAGGATAACGAGGCATAATTGATCCTGGTGACATGGATGTTGGGTTTTGCATGTGATTGTAATGCCAAGAGTGAGATTTACGCAATTTTTTAGAACCTTCACGAGCTAAATCTGGCCCAGTACGTTTTGAACCCCATTGAAATGGATGATCATAAACAAATTCACCTGATTTAGAGTAATCGCCAAAACGTTCGGTTTCGTGTCTAAACGGACGAATCATCTGTGAGTGGCAGTTGTAACAACCTTCTTTGATGTAAATATCTCTTCCTTGTAATTCAAGCGGAGTGTAAGGTTTTACCGCTTCAATAGTTGGCACATTCGATTTTACCAAGAACGTAGGAATCATTTCTACTGCACCTCCAATTAAAATTGCAATCAAAGCAAATATTAATAAACGGACAGGTTTACGTTCAATAACTCTATGCCAATGTTCGTTATGAACATAACCATAATCTTTAAGTAAGGCAGGAGCTTCTGCTTCTTCGTTAGCCACAAAAGTTCCCATTTTAACCGTTTTAATAAGGTTGTAAGCTAATAATAAAGCTCCAACAAAGTACAGTAAACCTCCAACACTTCTCATGGCATACATGGGTATAATTTGAGTTACTGTTTCTAAAAAGTTTGGATAAGCTAAAAATCCGTCTGGAGTAAATTCTTGCCACATTAAATATTGTGTAAAACCAGCCCAATATAGTGGTATGGCATAAATTAAAATACCTATTGTACCAATCCAAAAGTGTGCATTAGCTAATTTTTCTGAATATAATTTGGTGTTAAACATTCTTGGTATTAAATAATACAACATCCCAAAAGTTAAAAACCCATTCCAGCCTAAAGCTCCAATATGAACGTGTCCAACAGTCCAGTCGGTAAAGTGACTGATGGCATTTACACTTTTTAACGATAACATTGGGCCTTCGAAGGTTGCCATACCATAACAGGTAATTGCTACCACAAAGAATTTTAGTACAGCACTATCACGAACTTTATCCCACGCTCCTCGCATGGTTAATAAACCGTTAATCATACCTCCCCATGATGGAGCAATTAACATTACCGAGAATACAACACCAAGTGTTTGAGCCCATTCAGGTAACGATGTGTATAACAAATGGTGAGGACCAGCCCAGATGTATAAGAAGATTAACGCCCAAAAGTGAATAATGGAAAGTTTATAGGAATAAACCGGGCGTTGAATAGCTTTAGGAACAAAGTAATACATTAAACCCAAGTATGGAGTAGTTAAGAAAAATGCAACCGCATTATGCCCATACCACCATTGCACCAAAGCATCTTGAACACCAGCATAAAAAGAATAACTTTTTAAAATGCTTACCGGATATTCGAATGAATTTACAATGTGTAAAACTGCTACAGTAACAAATGTGGCAATATAAAACCAAATGGCAACATATAAATGTCGCTCTCTTCTTTTTAAGATGGTAGCAAACATGTTCCAACCGAAAACTACCCAAATACCAGCAATGGCAATGTCAATTGGCCATTCTAACTCTGCGTATTCTTTACCTGTGGTAAAACCAGCCAATAAAGTAACTGCGGCTGAAACAATAATTAATTGCCAGCCCCAAAAGTTAATCATACTTAATTTATCACTCCACATTCTGGCTTTTAACAACCGTTGTAAAGAGTAATAGACTCCTGTAAAAATTCCGTTACCAACAAATGCAAATATTACAGCATTGGTGTGTAAAGGTCTGGTTCTACCAAAGGTGGTAAATTCAAGGTCAAAATTTAACCAAGGAATGTAAATTTGGAATGCGACCAACAATCCAACCAACATACCAACTATGCCCCATAAACCTGTAGCATAGGCAAACATTTTTACGATTTTATTATCGTAGTAAAATTTTTCAATTTGCTCTGACATTTTTTTGTTTTTTTTAGTTAGGTTATTATTAATTCATCATTTATGTTCAGATGTCCTTTTTGTTTTTTGCAGCAAGTTCATCATCAAACAACATTCTTACTGATGGAGTGTATCCGTCTTCATACTGTCCGTTTTTTACCGACCATATAAAAGCCACCAGAAAACCAGCAGCTACAATTAAACTGACAATAATTAAAATAAATAATACACTCATGTAAAATGTTTTTTCAAAGATAATATGTTATACAACATATATTTTATGATGAATATCAGTATTGGATATGTTTTTTGACAGGAATTAAAGGTTGTCGGAATTATAATGTAAACCTACATTTTCTTTTCTTTCTTTAGCGGCTTTAGTAATTAAGTAAGCTATGCTACGCAAATTTCTTAATTCGCAAATGGCTACTGTAATTTTCGATTTTTCATATAAATTTTCCGATTCTTCTAAAATTAATTTTAAACGAGACAAGGCTCGTTCTAAACGTAAATTAGATCGGACAATCCCAACATAATCACTTAATATGGTTTGTAATTCCGATTTTGTTTGGGTAACTAATATTTGCTCGTTTTGCACCATAGTTCCTTCGTCATTCCAATCAGGAATATTGTTTTTAAAGCTGATATGCCCAACTTCATTAACACCACTTAAAAATGCACGATGAGAAAAAACCAACGCTTCTAATAGTGAATTGGACGCCAAACGATTTGCTCCATGCAAACCAGTAGAAGCACATTCGCCAGAGGCATATAAATTAATTATGGAAGATTTTGCATCTAAATCAACTTTTATTCCGCCACACAAATAATGAGCAGCAGGAACAACAGGAATTAATTTTTTTGTAATATCAATTCCAATGGATAAACATTTGTTGTAAATGGTAGGAAAATGACTTTGTAAATGTTCTTTATCGAGATGAGTGGTGTCTAAAAAAACGTGTTTTTTACCATGTTTCTTCATTTCAGCATCTATTGCACGAGCAACAACATCCCTTGGTGCTAAATCTTTTCGAGCATCGTAATCTTGCATAAAGGCATAACCACTATGGTTTCTTAAAATACCTCCAGCACCTCGTACAGCTTCAGAAATTAAAAATGCAGGATTATCAGCAGGATTATACAAAGCAGTTGGGTGAAATTGTACAAATTCCATGTTTTCGATAATTCCTTTGGCACGATAAACCATAGCAATTCCATCGCCTGTTGCTACGGTAGGGTTGGTGGTACTACTATATACTTGACCAATTCCACCAGTTGCTAATAATGTGATTTTTGAAAGTACGGTTTGAATTTCATTGGTTTTTCTGTTTAGTACGTAAGCACCAAAACATTCTTTATCAGTTGTTTGTCGGGTTACTTTAACGCCTAAATGATGTTGGGTAATAATATCAATGGCAAAATGGTGACTTAATACGGTAATGTATGGATGGTTCTCCACCTGATGAATTAAAGCACGTTCGATTTCGTTTCCTGTCAAATCTTTGTAATGTAAAATTCTGTTGTCGGAATGACCGCCTTCTTTAGCCAAATCGTATTCGCCTTGTTTGTTTTTATCAAAATTTGTTCCCCAATCAATTAATTCTTGAATTCGTTCGGGAGCTTCTTCAACAACGGTTCTAACC
>CAYJMI010000086.1:0-4646 GCA_964371285.1 uncultured Vicingus sp.
GTTTCGAGAGGTGGACAAGTATTTTTTGTAAACAACCGAATTGAAAACATCAAAGAAATTGCAGGAATGATTCAACGTTTGTGTCCAGATGCATCTGTTTTAATTGCTCATGGACAAATGCAAGGCGACGAATTGGAACAAAAAATGATGGCTTTTGTAGATGGCGAATACGATGTTTTAGTGGCAACCACCATTATTGAATCTGGCTTAGACATTTCTAACGCAAACACTATTATTATAAACAACGCCAATCATTTTGGATTAAGCGACTTGCACCAAATGCGAGGCAGAGTTGGGCGTTCGAACAAAAAAGCGTTTTGTTATTTATTGTGTCCGCCTATGCAAGAACTTACCCCTGAAGCACGAAAACGATTAACCGCCATTGAGCAGTATTCCGATTTGGGCAGTGGATTTCAAATTGCCATGAGAGATTTAGACATTCGTGGTGCTGGTAATTTATTGGGTGCCGAACAAAGTGGTTTTATCTCAGAAATTGGTTTCGATATGTATCAAAAAATATTGCAAGAAGCCATTGAAGAATTGAAAGAAAGCGATTTTGCAGAATTGTATGCGGATGAAATAAAAAACAAAGATTTTGCTCGTGAATGTCAACTCGAAACAGATTTAGAACTTTTAATACCCGATGCTTACATCTCAAATGTTGCAGAACGATTAACCATTTATCGAGAACTTGACGAACTAGAAAATGAAACTCAAATTGAACAGTACAAAATAGGTTTAAAAGATCGTTTTGGTGAAATTCCAGAAGCAACCAACGAGCTTTTTAATGCACTAATTTTAAGAAAATTAGCCAAAAAAACAGGTTTTGAAAAATTGGTATTAAAACAACAAAAATTAATCGGCTATTTTATTGCCAATCAAGATTCGTTGTTTTATCAATCCAACTCATTTACAACAGTATTAAAATACGTTCAAAACAACCCAAAAGCTTGTACCATGAAAGAACGTAACGACAAACTAACCTTGGTTTTTGATAAAGTAACCTCTATTAAACAAGCTATTGAATTAATAGAACCAATTATGCAACCCCTATTAGTTTAATCAACTTTAATTTCACTCGCTCTGTTTTGCTGAATAATAGTTATAATTAACCAAGCCAACGAGCTTCTTTTCTCCATTGTTTAACCTATTGTTGTCCACTAGAATCATTTACAAAAGAAAAACTTTAATTATTTAAAAATTCATTATACATTTGAATAAAATGAAAAAGTTTTTATTCATATCGGTTTTTATCTTCCTGATGGTTGATTTTGCACAAAGTCAAACCCTAAAAACATATAACTTTTACTTAGGAGATACCATTAATGCCACCGACCTTAACAATCAGAAACAAGGCAGGTGGATTTATTTTGGCAAAGACCGTAAAGAAATACAAAACAGAGAACACAAAGAAAATCAAATCGTAGAAGAAGGTTTTTATCGGGATAACAAGCCTATCGGCACTTGGAAAACCTATCATTCGAATAGCAAAATAAAGAGTGAAATTATTTATAAGGAAAATGAATCTTCACAACATGCAAAATTTTACCATTTTGATGGCTATTTAATTGCTGAGGGCAACACTAAAAATCGTGAGTTTATTGACGACTATTTTATTTACGATTCAAAAGGAAATAAATTAAAGAAATCTGCTTTAAAAGCGAACGAATATGCACAACTTATTCTTAAAGGAAAAATTGTATCGTATGAAAAGAGTTTATCCAATGTAATCATTTCGGTATTTCGAAATGGGGTTGAAACAAAGGAACTCACTAGCAATACAGATGGTAGTTTTCAATTAAATTTAGAGCTAAACTTTGATTACATCGTTTACTTTTCAAAAGAAAATTACAGCACTCAATCTATTCTTATCAATACCGATGTTTTCAATATTTCTGATACCAATGTTTATCAAATCAATAATTGGGAAGTTAAATTTACCGATAACATTACAAAATCATTGGGTACTGATATTGCAAAATCGTGGGGTAGCAGTTTTATTAGTTTATTAATGAATAAACCGGCAGGTAAAGTATATTTTAATCAACAAAAAGGCAAATTTACTTCTGATGGAAAATATCGCACTTTTATTAATAAACAAGTTAAAGGCATAAAAAAATCGTCCAAATTTTTATTGAACCAAGTTGCGGTGGACAACAAACGATTGGAGTTAGAAAATTTAAAGATTGAATCAGAGAAAACCATGAACGAGATTGTTATGCTTAGACAAACTCAAGAACTTAAAGAAGCAGAAATTCAAAAGAAAGAAGCCGAAATATTAACTCAAAAACTAGTACAAGAAAAAAACGTTAAAGACCTTTCTATCGCTCAACAAGAGAAATTAATTCGAGATTTAGAATTTGACCAACAAAAAATTGTTCTTGAAAAACAAAAGTTGGAAGCAGAAAGAAAGACAAAAGAAATTGAACATTTAGCCATTCTAAAAAAAATACAAGAACTAGAACTTAAAGAGAAACAAAGTGCATTAAACAAAACCAACCAAGACCTAGAACTTTCGGTTGCCGAAAACGTTAAAAGAGGCGAAGAATTAAATTTAGCAAAAAGAGAAAAAGCAATAAAGGAAAATGAGCTTCAACAAAAAATGTTTTATTTTTATATTCTTGTTGGAGGTCTATTTTTAATGTGTCTGTTTGCATTTTTTGTAGTGAGAAGTTTACGCCAAAAAAAGAAAGCCAACATTCTTTTAGAAAAACAATCGAACGAAATTTTGGCACAACAATCAGAGTTGGAGTATAAAAACAAAGAAATTGAACAAAAAAATTTAGAAACCGAACAAAGTATTCAATACGCAAAACGAATTCAAAATGCAATTTTACCTCCACATGAAGAAATAAGTGCGTACTTGAACGATTGTTTTATTCTTTACAAATCAAAAGACATTGTGAGTGGCGATTTTTACTTTTTCTCCGACAAACATGCTGAAGATGGTCGAATACATATTGCCTCTGTTGATTGCACAGGGCATGGTGTCCCGGGAGCTTTTATGAGTGTAATTGGTCATGAAAAATTAAAAGCAGCGGTACATGTTTCAAGTGAACCGGGCAAAATATTGGCGGAGTTAAATAGAGGTGTTAAATCTGCATTACGCCAATCATCAGAATCTGCCGAATCGAATAGAGATGGTATGGATTTGAGTATTTGTTCAATTTCGACTCTTTCAATCGATAATAAGCACAGCATTTCGTACTCAGGAGCAAACAGACCGCTTTGGATTGTGAGAAAAAATGCTGAAGTTATTGAAGAAATTAAAGCAACTAAAATTGCTATTGGTGGTTTTACAGAGGATAATCAAGAGTTTGAACAACATGAATTAACTTTAGAAAAAGGCGATACCATTTACATGTTTAGCGATGGATATGTGGATCAATTTGGAGGTCAGAAAAAGAAAAAATTAATGACCGTAAAATTCAAAGATTTGATTTTAGGTATTCAACATCTTTCTATTAAAGAACAAAAAGTTTACCTCGATAATTTTATCAATGAATGGATGGATGGACTAGAACAAATTGATGATATTTTGGTGATTGGAATAAAGTTGTAGTTCAAAGTTTTGGGGTTGAAGTTTGATGTTTTTTGTTAACTGAAGACTGAGAACTGAAGACTGACTACTTCTTCACCCTTGTATAAACCACCATTTTAGTTTCAAAAAACTCTTCTTTAAAATAATTGGATAATGGATAAATTTCTACTTTTTTACCACTTCCCTCAATTTCTTCTGCCAAATCACCACCCTTTAAAAACAAGATGCCATTTTTTAAATCATTAAAACCCTCAGGCTTAAGTTTTCCTTTTACCCAAGGTATAAATTTATCAATACGGGCAACAGCTCTGGTAACCACAAAGTCGAATTGACCTTTTACTTCTTCGGCTCTTGCATTAATGGCTTTAACATTTTGTAAACCTAATGCAGAAATAACTTCATTTACCACCTTTATCTTTTTTCCGATAGAATCGACCAACACAAATTGGCAATTTGGAAATAAAATAGCTAATGGAATACCCGGAAAACCTCCACCAGTTCCAACATCAAGTATGCGTGTATAATCTTTAAAAGAAACCACTTTTGCGATGCTTAATGAATGTAAAACATGTCGAACATAAAGTTCATCAACATCTTTGCGGGAAATTACATTAATTTGTTCATTCCAAACCCTATACAAATTTTCAAGTTGCTTAAATTGAGCAATTTGTTCTTCAGTTAAATCAGGAAAGTATTTTGTAATAGGATTCAATGGTTTAGATTTAAAAATTTCTCGCTAAGTCGCAAAGTCCGCAAAGTTCGCAAAGTTCGCAAAGTTTTTTTACGTAGGGGTTAACTCCCTCCCTTCGGGAGGGTTGGGATGGATTTTTAGAACGTTCCTTTTTTACCCTGCATCAACGCATACAATTGTTCCCTCGCCCTAAACAATTGAGCTTTAACGGTACCAATAGGCAAATCGGTTTCTTCGGCAATTTCTTCGTAAGAATACTCTCTGAAATACCGAAGCACCACCAAATTTTTATAACGAGGTTTTAATTGGTCAACTATTTCCCGCATGATACGGATTTTTTGTTTTCTAATAATACGTTCTTCGGGATTAAGCATATCGTCTCTAACATCCATGGTCATTTTTCCATCTTCGGTA
>CAYJMI010000086.1:4656-14607 GCA_964371285.1 uncultured Vicingus sp.
GTATCGATGTCTTTATCTAACGAAAAAGTGTTCATTCGTTTTTTACGGATAAAATCAATGCAATTGTTGGTGGCTATTCTAAAAAGCCAAGTGCTAAACGCATAATTTGGAGTATATTGATGCAATCTGTTAAAAGCTTTTCCAAATGCTTCAATGGTTAAATCATCGGCATCGTCGGTATTTTTCACCATTTTAAGCATCATATAAAATATGGAATCTCTATACCTATCCATTAATTGGGCATAAGCTCGCTCATCATTAAATTCGCGTGCTTTAATAACCATATCATAATCAATTTGAGCCTTTGGTGATAAGTTTGATTCAGGGTTTAACTCCATTTGCTGTTCTTTTTTACAAAATTAGAAATTATTAAAATAGGTTGAAAAAATAGGTAAAACAATTCAAAAAATGGAGTTAATACAAGTAAATCCTTTCCTTCTAATTTATCAATTGAAAATTTAAAGATAAACATTTGAATGATATATCGAATCAGTAACAATGCAAGAATTAGATAAAGTGATGTTTGTGTAATGACTAAGACAGCAAAACAACACATAAACATTAAAAGTGTTAATGGATAAAGTCCTAAAACTAGCTTATGTTTAAATTTATACAACTTCCCGGTAGATAAATGTCTCTTCTTTTGTTTTACCCAAGCCGAAAAAGAAGTTTTTGGCAATGAAAGTGTGTGCGATTCTTTGCAAAAAACGATTGCTGTATTGTCTTTATTTGCAACCTCATTAACAAATAAATCATCATCGCCCGACAAAATATGTTGATGTTTTGAAAATCCTTTCACTTTAAAAAACAATTCTTTTTTGTAGCCTAAATTTCTACCAACACCCATGTAAGGCATTTTACACAATGTCAACGAAAAATACTGAATAGCTGTAAACAAGGTCTCGAAACGAATTAATTTATTTAATAAACCTGGTAATTTTTGGTACGCACCAAAGCCCAAAACAATTTCTTTTTCCTCAGTATAGCTGCTCATGGTTTTAATCCAGCTTGATGAAACTGGTCTACAATCGGCATCAGTCAATAAAATATTTTCGTATTGAGCAGCCTTTATTCCCAGAGTTAGAGCAAATTTTTTGCTTCCATAAAACCTATCACTATCTGGCAAATTAACAATTTTAAGGTTCGGATATTGTAATGAATATGCTTTTAGGACATCACTTGTATCATCAACAGAATTATCATTTACCACAATAACTTCAAATATTGGATAATCTTGGGCTAAAAACTCTGGAAGAAAATGCAATAAATTATCTCGTTCGTTTTTTGCACAAATAATCACCGAAACGGGTTTATAATCTTCTTTAAAATTGTCGTTTGTTTTAGCAAATGCAAAACGAGAAAAAACACCTAAATAATAAACCAGTTGAGCAATAAAAGCCAACAAAAATGCCACAACAACAAAATCTGACCATTGGTTAAATTCTACAAATAGAAATTGATTAGACAGCACTTTGTTCATTAAGTTTCATTTTTATTGATTACTTCCTCAAAAGTACAATCTTACTTGTGCCTAAATAATTATCTTTGACCAAGTTTTAAACAAACCGAGTTAATAAACATTTAAACCATTAATGAAATTCAAATTAGAAAAAAAAGACGCTAAATCGAAGGCTAGAGCGGGAACGATTACAACAGACCATGGTGTTATAAAAACACCTATTTTTATGCCTGTTGGTACTGCTGGAACGGTCAAAGGTGTTCATCAGCACGAGTTAGAAGAAGATATTAAAGCACAAATAATTTTAGGAAATACGTATCATCTTTATTTACGTCCAAACTTAGATGTATTGAAAGGAGCAGGAGGTTTACACAAATTTATTAATTGGAACGGTCCTATTTTAACCGATAGTGGTGGCTACCAAGTATATTCATTATCAGATAGAAGAAAAATTAAAGAAGAAGGTGCTACTTTTTCTTCACACATTGATGGTTCAAAACATTTGTTTTCGCCAGAAGGAGTAATGGATATTCAACGTATTATTGGTGCTGATATTATTATGGCTTTCGATGAATGTACTCCTTACCCTTGCGATTACAAATACGCAAAAAACTCAATGCACATGACCCATCGTTGGCTAAAACGATGTTGCGAAAGGTTCGATACGACCGAATCGTTGTATGGATATTCACAAACCTTATTTCCAATTGTGCAAGGAAGTACGTTTAAAGATTTACGAATGCAGTCCGCTGAAAAAATTGCTTCATTTAACCGAGAAGGTAATGCTATTGGAGGTTTATCGGTAGGTGAGCCAGACGATGAAATGTACGAAATGTGTGATATTGTAACCAATATTTTACCCGAAGACAAACCACGTTATTTAATGGGCGTAGGAACTCCTATTAATTTGTTGGAAAATATTGCATTAGGTATTGATATGTTCGATTGTGTAATGCCTACTCGTAATGCACGTAACGGAATGCTGTTTACTTCCGAAGGCACAATCAACATCAAAAACAAAAAATGGGAAAACGATTTTTCGCCCATCGACCCTAACGGAACTAGCTATGTAGATAGTTTTTATTCTAAATCCTACTTACGTCATTTAATTATTTCTAAAGAAATTTTAGGGGCACAAATTGCAACCATACACAATTTAGCTTTTTATTTGTGGTTAGTAAACAAAGCTCGTGAACAAATTTTAGCAGATAATTTTACCACATGGAAAACAAAAATGGTTAAACAACTTTCTCAAAGGCTATAATAATTTGAAAATGTATCAATTTGAAGATTTGAAAATCTGTAGATAAACACTAAACACAACATACTAAACACTAAAAACAATACACTAAACACTATTTTGTTTAAAAAACTAGACATCTATATCATCAAAAAATTCTTAGGAACGTTTTTCTTCTCGTTACTATTGATTATTCCTGTTATTGTGGTTTTCGATTTGTCGGAAAAAATGCGAGATTTTATTGAACGTAAAGCCCCTGTGCAAGGAATTATTTTTGACTACTACGTTAATTTTGTGCCTTATCTGGTCAATCAATTTAGTCCTTTGTTTGTATTTATTGCAGTTATCTTTTTTACCTCAAAAATGGCAAGTAATTCCGAAATTGTTGCCATTCTTTCGAGTGGAATTAGTTTTAAACGATTACTTCGCCCCTATTTAATTTCAGCATTCGTACTAGCCATTTTATCTTTTTATTTGAATAATTTTTTAATTCCAAGTGCCAATAAAGACCGATTGGCTTTTGAGGAAATATATTATCGTAATAAATTTAGAAACGATGCTAACAACATCCATTTGCAAATTGACCCAAATACCTATATTTATATGACCAACTACAATGTGGATTTAAACATGGGAGTAAATTTTTCTATCGAAACGTTTAAAGATGGAGAATTGGTTTATAAATTACTTTCTGACAATGTGCAATGGGACAGCCTCAAAAATTCGTGGGGGATATCTAATTATGTAGAAAGGCACATCGATAGCATCAATGAGACCATTACCAAAGGGTCGAGAAAAGATACCCTATTAAATTTTAATCCGGAAGAGTTTAAACGCCGAGATAATTTTATTGAAACCAAAAATTATTTTGAGTTGAATGAATTGATTGCTGAAGAAAAGTTTAAAGGCTCCCATTTTGTAATTGATTGTGAAATTAAAAAACAAGAACGAGCTGCTTATCCTTTTGCCACTTTTGTTTTAACGATAATTGGGGTTTCGCTTTCCAGTAGAAAAGTAAGAGGAGGAATTGGTTTACACATTGGAATTGGTTTGCTCATCAGTTTTTCCTACATTTTATTCATGCAAATTTCCTCTACTTTTGCAAAAAACTCAGGTGTCCCAGCTATTATAGCTGTTTGGATTCCAAATGTGTTGTACAGTATTTTAGCATTGTATTTGTTAAAAAAAGCTCCGAAGTAAGAAGTAAGAAGTCGGAAGTCGAAAGTCCGAAAACGGAAGACGGAAGTTGGCATTGTGCGTTAGCTTCCCCTCTTGAGAGGGGACAGGGGTGTGTTTTTTGAAAGGCAAAAAAAAGCCTCAAATCACAAATCCTACTTTTCAAAAATCCCAAAAACTGCCGATCCACTTCCTGTCATGGAGACATAAATTGCACCTTCGTTATAAAATTCCTCTTTTAATACTTTTATTTGAAGATGATTTAAAAAAATAGAAACTTCAAAATCATTTTTTATCGAATTTTTCCAGTTTTCAATTGGCAATTTTATCAAATCTTTTAAGTTTTTCGACGATGGTTTTGGTTTCACACCAGCATACGCTTCTATAGTTCCCACATGAATATTTGGGTATTCAATTTTTATCTCAAATTCTGATAAATCTAGATCAATAGGTTCAAATTCATCACCTTTACCAAAAGCATAAACAGGATTGTTTTTAATAAAAAAAGCACAATCACTTCCCAATTTTCGGGCATATTTAATCAATTGTTCGTCGGTTAAATGAAGTTCAAACAGTTGGTTTAATGCTTTTAAAGTAAATGCAGCATCAGCTGAACCCCCACCTAATCCTGCACCGATAGGAATTACTTTGTGCAAATGAATATGCACAGAAGAAATTTTATAATCCGATTGAATCAGTTGATAAGCTTTCATGCATAAATTATCAGACTCACTCCCTGGAATTGTAATACCAGAAGAAGAAAATTGGAGTTTATCAGCTTGAATGATTTCCAACACATCAAACAATTCCATGACAGGATAAAAAATACTTTCAATGTTGTGAAATCCGTCGTTTCTTTTCTCCACTACATTCAATCCTATATTTATTTTAGCATTCGGGAAAACTATCATCTTGTTGAATTGAGAATTGAAAATTAACAATTTCTAATCGTAAATCGTAAATTCAAAATAACAATTATCAAATCTCAAATAACACGTCATTACGGGCTTGACCCGTAATCTCATGAAATTTAGTAAAGTTAAAAAAGGAGATTGCGGGTCAAGCCCGCAAGGACGACAAATCTGCAATCTCTAATCTCTAATCTTCATTTTCAAATTAAATTTTTAGTAATTTTACCCCCTCATTAATTTTCGAAGAAGATGGCTGTATATTTAGATTTTGAAGAACCGATAAAAGTTTTAGTAGAACAAATTGAAGAAAACAAAAAACTCCAAGAAAAGGGAGTTGACACTGCTAAAATTGACAAAGAGATTGAGAAAAAAATACACGATACTCGAAAAGAAATATATAGCAATTTAACTGCTTGGCAACGTGTGCAAGTTTCACGTCATCCTGATAGACCATATACTTTAGCATACATCAACGCTATTTCTAACGGAACATTTATTGAATTACACGGAGATAGAACCGTAAAAGACGATAAAGCTATGGTGGGTGGTTTTGGTAGTATAGATGGACAAACTGTAATGTTTATTGGTCAGCAAAAAGGCATCAATACCAAAATGCGACAACTCAGAAATTTTGGAATGGCAAATCCAGAAGGCTATCGTAAAGCATTACGGTTAATGAAGTTAGCTGAAAAATTTAACAAACCAGTCGTTTGTTTAATTGATACCCCTGGAGCATACCCTGGTTTAGAAGCTGAGGAAAGAGGTCAAGGTGAAGCTATTGCTAGAAACTTGTTAGAAATGTCGCAACTTGAGGTGCCAATTATTGTAATTATTATTGGCGAAGGAGCTTCTGGCGGAGCTTTAGGAATAGGCATTGGCGATAAAGTGTTGATGTTAGAAAATACTTGGTATTCGGTAATTTCTCCCGAATCTTGTTCTTCTATTTTGTGGAGAAGTTGGGATTTTAAAGAAATTGCTGCTGAAGCTCTAAAACTTACTCCAAACGATATGTTGGGTAACAAATTAATAGATGGAATTATTAAGGAGCCTACTGGTGGAGCACATACAAATATCGAAGAAATGTTTTGTATTACTAAAAAAGAAATTCTAAAACATTTAGCTAAACTAACCAAAGTTAAAAAAGATAAATTGGTTGCTGCTAGAATTAAGAAATTCTGTTCAATGGGTGTTTTTGAAGAAGCGTAGAATTTCTCAGTCTCCAGTTCTCAGTTTTCAATCATTCGGTCTTTTTTAGCCCACTACGAAAGCCCCTCCTTCGGAGGAGTTGGGGAGGCTTTTCCATCTCACTTATTATACCAAAAATCTACTGCCAAAATAGTATTCGAATGTGTATAACTTCCTTTCACACTTTTAGTCGAATAATCATAAAGAGTTAACGAATTTCCGCTAGTAATAAGTACTTCATTGGTTGTTACATCGTACTTCACCAATTGAGCATTAACTCCAGACAAATAAGTTGAATTTGAAAAAGTATTCATGTTCACTAAAATTACATTACCATTTTGAGCAATTAAATAAATGCCTTTGCTAACCTGTGTACAAGAAGTAATTTGCCCAACATTTAATGGAAATGGTTGCCAAGTTGAATTCGAATTGATGTTGTAAACTTTAATCTTCCCATTTCCAGATACATTAGTAAATACAACAACCTCATTTGAAGAAAATGAAAACATAGCAATCACATCTTCGTTGAGCAAAAGATTATCTTTTACAAATCCTGTTAAGTAATAGGAAACTAATCGAGTAATTCCTGTAGAAATTTCGGGTTGCTCAGTAAGCAATAAATTATTTTCGTGGACTAAAAAAAGAGTCGAATAACTGTTAAAAAAAGCTTGTGCTGAAAATTTTGGAACTCCATTTTTAGTATAACTTTTAATATTTCGATTGTAAAACCCTAAATAAACCTCACTTTCGTAAGATGAAATTGCCGTAAAATAAGGAAACCCTGATGCGTTGTTGCTTTCTACCCAACTTTGAATAGCTGTATTTACATCGAAGGCAATTAAATTTCCACTAACACTTCCGCAACTATACACTTGTTGATTCAACGAATTAACGCTACCATCAAGAAAATCACCAGCAAATGAAGCAAAGTTGATTGAATTTAATCCATTGTCCAATTTGGTAATTTGAGTTGTTGAACCTGAATTACTAAAAACAAAAAATCCGGTTCTAGTTTTTGGAAACTCATTTATTGTTAAAGGAATATAAGTATCGGTTTGATTATCACCATCAAAAGCACTAATTTTTAAGTTGTACTCACCCGAAGGCAAATACAAATCGTTTAATAAAAATTGCTCGTTTAAATTGTATGAAGTGGTGTTTGATGTGATAGAAATACTATTTAACACGTTGATGTTGTTTGAATTTCTTAGTGAAATAGTAATAGTTGTTATTCCATTATTATCGGTTACAATTCCTTGAATGAGTATAGTATCTAGGGCTGTATAATTTTGATTTGGCATCGGTTTCAAAATAGAAATAATTGGAGATTGATTGTCCACTTCTTCCTTTTTGCAAGAGAAAAATAGAAGGAATAAAAACAAATATGCAATTCTTTTAACCATCAAATAAAATTACCATTTTTTCATGAAACTTAATTTCTAATTCTTCCTTCTTAAAAACTTGTTTAAAAAAAGTTACAACTCAGTCAACCTATTAAAAATCAACACTAAAAATTTGTGATAAATATAATTTGAATTCGTTTTTACTTTTTAGCCAAAATCCATCCACTATTTTGTATCTTTGAAATTATGATGAATTCAAACAAACCCACTGGAAGACAGCGTGTAAAACCAGTAACATCTTCCTCCTTTTTAGAACATGGTAAATTACCACCACAAGCTATTGATTTAGAAGAAGCCGTTTTAGGAGCATTAATGCTCGAAAAAGAAGCATTGAATACGGCTATCGACATTCTGCAACCAAAAAGTTTTTACAAAGAATCGCATCAAAAAATATTTTCGTGCATCCAAGATTTATTCATAAAATCTGACCCTATTGATATTTTAACCGTTACTCAAGAGCTTAAAAAAAGAGGAGAATTAGAACTAGTTGGCGGAGCGTATTTTGTTACACAACTTACCAACCGAGTGGCTTCTGCAGCAAATATTGAAGCTCATGCCCGTATCATTTCACAAAAATTTATACAACGTGAATTGATTCGTATTTCTTCTGAAATAATTACTGATGCATTTGATGAAACTACCGATGTATTTAATTTGTTAGATAAAGCCGAAGCCAATCTTTTTTCGGTTGCCGAAGGTAACTTAAAAAAAGGGCACGAAAGTATGTCGGAATTGGTACGAAGTGCCATGAAGCAAATTGAAAAAGCTAAAAACAACGAAAATGGAGTGATTGGAGTTCCTTCTGGTTTTACCGCTTTAGATAGAGTAACTTCTGGCTGGCAAAATTCCGATTTAGTAATTATTGCTGCTCGTCCAGCCATGGGAAAAACTTCTTATGTGCTTTCTTTAGCCAGAAATGCTGCTGTCGATTTTAAAAAATCAGTAGCTGTTTTCTCCTTAGAGATGTCATCTATTCAATTAGTTACCCGTTTAATTTCTGGAGAAGCAGAAATTTCGTCAGAAAAACTAAGAAGCGGAAACTTACGTGCCGACGAAATTCAACAAATACATTCCAAAATAAACGACTTAACCAATGCCAAAATATTTATTGACGATACAGCCGGTTTGTCTATTTTCGAACTTCGTGCAAAGGCTCGTCGTTTAAAAGCAAAACATGATATCGACCTAATTATTATCGATTATTTGCAATTAATGACTGGTGGCGGAGACCATAAAAATGGAAACCGTGAGCAAGAAATAAGCATGATTTCTAGGTCGTTAAAAAGTATTGCCAAAGAATTAAACATTCCTGTTTTGGCATTATCTCAATTAAGTAGAGCTGTAGAGAGTAGGGGTGGTGATAAAAAACCACAACTTTCCGATTTACGGGAATCGGGTTCAATTGAGCAGGATGCCGATATGGTTCAGTTTATTCATCGACCAGAATACTATGGTTTATTAGAAGATGCTGATGGAAATCCAACAAGAAACGTTGCCAACATTATTATTGCAAAACACAGAAACGGTGCTGTTTGCGATATACAATTGAAGTTTGTGAACGAGTTGGCTAAGTTCGAAGATTTAGACAAAGCCAACCAACAATTTGCTGAACTCGACGGTGCTAATTTTACCACTATGCCTATTGGCGATAATTTTGATACTGAACAAACTACATACACTAAAAGATCACGAATGGATGAGATTGACGACGATGACTCTTTTCCTGAATCACCGAACAGCACAATGAACAACAATGATTCTGAAGAAGATCCGTTTTAAAAGTTCTCGCAGATTTCGCTGATACACGCAGAAAAAAAATCTGCGAAAATTTGCGAAATCTGCGAGAAAATAAAAAAAATATTGAAACTTAAATTATTCATCATAGCACTTATAACGCTGCTTTCATTTCAGAAAGCCCAAGCTACATATTTGTTAATTCCGATGGATGATACTCAAAAAAATCATTTAAAAGCTTACGGAATTGCGTATTGGATGCTCGAAAACAATTTAGAAATAGATTGGTTGCTCAATTATCGAGGGGGAAGTTTTATGATGAAACACCTAAAGCCAATTGAAGAAGAATTAATCATCAGAGGTGTTTCCTTTGAGATTATTGCTGATGCAAAATCTACTGCTATTTTACAACAAATTGCCGATCCCGAAGTAAACATGGATGTGGTGAAACTTGAAAAAGCACCAAAAATTGCAGTATATTCTCCCAAAACTGCTCAACCATGGGACGATGCCGTTACCTTAGTATTAACGTATGCAGAAATTCCGTATGAAGTGATTTATGATGAAGACATTGTCGCAGAAAAATTACCACTTTACGATTGGCTACATCTCCATCACGAAGATTTTACAGGACAGTATGGTAAATTTTACTCCAATTATAGAGGTGCTGCTTGGTACATCGAACAAGTACGGTATAGTGAAGAAACGGCAACAAAATTGGGTTTTACCAAAGTTTCGGAAATGAAATTGGCAGTATCTAAAAAAATAAAAGATTTTACCATGGGCGGAGGTTTTTTGTTTGCTATGTGTTCGGGTACCGATGCATTAGACATTGATCTTGCT
>CAYJMI010000087.1:0-2698 GCA_964371285.1 uncultured Vicingus sp.
ATTTCATTTTTTAAGATAGTAAATGTTGTTCTAATTTTATCGATTTTTTTAGCTCTATCATTTTCTTTGCCAGTATTATCTGTTTTTACTCTTACACCTGAAGATTTTAATCCAGACGTTTTTATATAAGATGCAATGGTAACTTTAGTAGATAATCCTTCGTTTTCTTTGGTTAAATTTTCGGTTTTATTTTTTTCAGACTTTAATTCACCCTGAACCACTTCTTTTTCAGCTCTCAACTCTTTATTAATCGTATTCAACGAGTCAATTTGATCAACAAAACCCTTCATAATTGTTCGAAGTGTTTCGGTTTCTTTTTTTAATTGATGAATGGACCAATCTTTACCTTTTAGCTTTTTTAATAAGTCTTCGATTTTAGCTTTTTCAACTTCTAATTCTGCATTTATTTCACCATTGTTAGTTTTTAAGGTATTGTATTGAGCAAGCATATCTTCCAATTCAGCTTTTACATTATTTCGTTCGGTAGATATTTCAACATAAACAATTTCTTTCTCGGCTACAACATTTTTTAATTGAATGTTTTGCCAAATTAAAAATCCACAAAATCCAAAAAGTAAAACAATAAGCACCAACATTATTTTGTTGGTTTTATTTTTATTTTTTAAATCTATGTTGCTGTTTGATGTTGTGTTTTCCATATCTTTACAATCGTTAAAATTTAAGCTCAAAATTATTCTTTAATTTACGAATCGAGAATCAACATCAAACAAAGTTATTCAACTAATATTGTGTATAAAGTAACATTCATCAGCGATTTTATTAACCTTTGTTACCCTAAACTTTGTGCTGCTTGCCACAATACTTTAGTTAAAACCGAAAATTCGATTTGTACGGCTTGTGTCATTAACCTACCTAAAACAAACTATCATTTAGACATCGAAAATCCATTGAATAAAATTTTTTGGGGAAGAATTCAAATTGAGATGGTTGCAGCCTACTACTTTTTTAACAAAGGAAATAAAGTTCAAAAATTGTTACACGAACTAAAATATAAGGGAAACAAAAGTGTAGGTGAAAAAATTGGTGTGCTTTATGGTTATGAATTATTAAATTCTCCTGTTTTTAGTAGTGTTGATTTTATTGTTCCCGTTCCTCTTCATCCAAAAAAATTAAAAAAAAGAGGTTATAATCAAAGCGAATGGTTTGCTAATGGATTAAGCCAATCCATGAACATTCCTGTATCTACTAATATACTGTATAGAAACACCGATTCGGCTACTCAAACTAAAAAAAGCAGGTTTAATCGTTGGGAAAATGTTGCCGAAATTTTTGGCGTTAAAGGAGATGAATATTTAAACAACAAACACATTCTTTTGGTTGACGATGTAATGACAACAGGAGCTACTATTGAAGCTTGTGTAAAAGTTTTAAAAGCAAAAAATATAAAAGTTTCTGTTGTTACTATTGCTTGTGCGTGAAAAATTCATAGCCCATGGTTTAAACCATGGGCTATGAATTTTTTTGGCTTATCTAATCAAACTAAATGCACCCTTTTTAAAGTATTCCGTACCATCTAGTCCCTTGGCTTTAATGATATAAAAATAAGTACCATCAGGAACTTCAGTGCCAGAAGTAGTTCTTCCGTTCCAACCACCATTCACTTGATTCCAACTATACATGCTTAATCCCCAACGGTTAAATATCTCAGCTTCTACTGATTCAAGATTTGTTCCTTCTACTGTAAATACATCGTTTTGATCGTCGCCATTTGGAGTAAACACGTTTGGTATTAATATGCTTGATTGACCATTCACTTCAATAACTATTGAAGCTGATGCTGAACAAGTTCCATCAGATACAATTAATGTAGCTAAAAAGACTCCTAAACTGGTGTAGGTATGATTTGGTTCAAATAGATTTGTTGTAGCTGTTCCGTCACCAAAATCCCACGTATAGGTTAAACCCGTTGGACTTCCATTGGTAAATACAACATCTAATGGCATAAATCCTGAACTAGGTGTTGCTCCTATAACCGCAGTTACTCCATTGACCACTATATTTACTGGAATTAAGGCACTTGGACACATTCCATCTTCATTTACATAATAAGTATATATCCCAGGTGCAGAAACAGTTGGGGCAGGAGAACATGGATTTCCTGTGCCTATTGTTGATGCTCCAGTTGCGTCATTGTACCACGTAAGTATTCCATTACCACTTGCGGTTGCTGTTAAATTTAAAGGGTTGCCTAAACATATTGGTGCTACAGCATTTGGGGTAGCACTTAATTGCGGATTTATAGTTAAATTTAAAGTAACCACACTATCACAGCCTGCTGCCGAACCGCCAACAATTGTAAAGGTTGGGGTGTTGGTACTTGCTGTATAGTTTATTCCATCTATCCATGTTAAAGAGTTACAAGCAGTTTGTACATCGGTGCTTGTTGCTGTTGGGTTAATGGTTAAATTTAAAGTAACCACGCTATCGCAACCTGCTGCCGAACCACCAACAATAGTAAAGGTTGGTGTATTGGTACTCGCAGTATAGTTTATTCCATCTATCCACGTTAAAGAGTTACAAGCAGTTTGTACATCGGTACTTGTTGCTGTTGGGTTTATAGTTAAATCCAACGTAACCACACTATCGCAACCTGCTGCCGAACCACCAGCAATAGTAAAGGTAGGTGTATTGGTACTCGCAGTATAGTTTATTCCATCTATCCACGTTAAAGAGTTAC
>CAYJMI010000087.1:2798-14300 GCA_964371285.1 uncultured Vicingus sp.
GTTTATAGTTAAATCCAACGTAACCACACTATCGCAACCTGCTGCCGAACCACCAACAATTGTAAAAGTTGGGGTATTCGTACTTGCTGTATAGTTTATTCCATCTATCCACGTTAAAGAGTTACAAGCAGTTTGAACATCAGTACCCGATGCAAAAGTATTAATGGTTAAATTCAACGTAACAATACTATCGCAACCTTCTGAAGAACCACCAATAATTGTAAAGGTAGGGATGTTCGTACTTGCTATATAGTTTATTCCATCTATCCACGTTAAAGAGTTACAAGCAGTTTGTACATCGGTACTTGTTGCTGTTGGGTTTACGGTTAGATTGGTGGTTATTATGCTGTCGCAAGCAGCTGAAGTAATAGAATCGTAAGTAAGATAAACATTATTAATGGCTACAGAAGGGTCTCCACCAATACCATCATCATTATTCGTCCAATTAAAGCGTAAACGTAGATTGCTAATATTCTCAGCATTAACTGGTAAATTAGAGGTTGAAAAAGTCCATTGCCCTTGCCCTCCACCACAAACAGGTGATTTTATACTGTTGTTGATGGTGTTCCAAGTCGTTCCGCCATTATCACTATAAAGTACTGAAGCATTATCGTTAAGCCCATCTCCATTAGAAATAAAATCAAAATTAAGTGCTATATTGGTTTTTCCTATCGTTGATATATTTGCTGAGCTTGCTGCCATATTGGTTTCGGGACAAAACAGTATTCCACAAAGCCCTCCTGCATCATAAGCCGCTCCACCTGATGGATTAAATACACTGGTAACATGCAAAGAATTATCTCCATTACCAGCCACCCCACAACCACTGGGAGCTACTCCACCTTCATTATCATTAATTACCCAAAAATTATTATCAGAACCATTGGTACCAGTGGACTGATTTAATGTCCATGTAATTGGGCCATCAAAAGTTTCAAAATAAAGGGTGTCTCGAACTATTCCTCCACCTGAACCTGGTATTGTATCTATGTATGTGCCAGATGTATTATAAACACTGGTTCCGACAACAAAACTATCTCCTTGGCAAATAACAGGGTTTTGAGTAAATGTATCGGGAGTACAGGCGGTTGTTATCAATACCCAAGGTGAAAAGGTAGTTTGTCCTGTAAAAGCTCCTGCTGTACCTATTCCAGCTGTTACCCCTGTTGTTCCAGATACTACTGGTGCATCCCAAGAAGTTCCGTTCCAATGTTGTGCTTGTACTATACTAGTTGGGGTGGATGTAGTGTTTTCGACACCTCTATAAGAAAAAGTTAAATCGGCAGTTGCAGAAGCTTGAATATCCCAAAACCTATCAATGGCATATAAAACAGAGTCGGCTGTACCAAACATATTTGTTACCGCTCCTACATTGGTAGCAGCAGGTTTTGGAAAATTTTGTGCATCTGTAAACCAAGTTGACAATTGTACATCACTTGCTCCAGCAGTTGTTTTATTAAAAGTAAAGGGGATATAATCCAAAGGGGTTGCTCCCACTCCAAAAGGGAAAATGTAATTTCCAGTATCAGTTCCTGCTACCCATTTTATGTAATGGTATTGATTTTCGGAGTTGATATGCCCACTGTTTCTTATAATACCAGATGGATTAGATTGATTAACAACAATATAAGCAGGCGTTACAGCAGTTCCTCCATTTAAAACCGTTACTGCACCGTTCAGAATTAATGCATTGTTTTGGGCGTTTACTAGTATTGTTAAAAAAATAAACAACGAGAAAACAAAAGTATTTTTACAGTATTTGTATAGGTTATTTATCATTTGTCTTTAATTAAGAGTTCAATCAATAGATAATTTGAATAATTCATTTCTCGAAGATTATTTATTCTCTAATGCCTCTATTCTTTTTTCTAATTTTTCTATAATTGATTGTTGTTCTTTAATGGCTTCAACTAAAACTGGTACAAGCAACGTGTAACTTAATGTTTTTACTTGATAAACATGTTGATCTCTTGTTATTCCATTATCATTTGTACCAGGAGATGAAAACATATTTGCTTCTCTTACTATATTTGGAAATACTTTTTCAACTTCTTGAGCAATAAAACCCAATTGTTTGGTTTGGGTATCAAAATTCACATCAGGATAATTTGTTTTATCAAAATTATACTCTACCCCTCTTAATTGTTTTACTTTAGAAAGTGCTCCATCGATGGTGACCACATTCTTCTTTAATCTACTATCCGAAACATTTTGCCAAGCAGTTAATCCACCAGCCCAACCATCAGCATATACAGCCCAACCATTTACAAATATGGAAGTTCCGCCTACAAAACCTCCTAATACTCCTGTTCCATCATCACTATTAGAAAAACCCTCTACACCAGCAGCCGTACCTGCTGCATTTATAGCCAAACCCATTAAACCGTTTGCTGCAAGTGCAGATCCATTATAATTGGTAATACCAAACCAGCCTCTACTACCGTTAGTAGCACTTAAACTTTGGCATCTGCCAATTGCATCACTTGCATTGTTAAAATCCCACATGGTGTGGAAGTTTGTGATTGCTGTATTGTTGCTATAGTGTATATTAGTTGCAGGTGCGGTTGTCCTAAAACCAATGTTTCCATTCGATTCAATGGTCATTCTTTCTAAATTATTAGAATACATTCTGAAATCAATTGCATTATTGGTACCTATATAGTTTGCAGCGACCGCGGTGTTTCCTGTGGTCAACCAAGCTCCGTCGACTGATGTAACAGGTCCTCCTGAACCAGCAGTTCCATTTACCACCATTGTACCATTGGTATTAAAACTAGGTGTTGACAAAGTCCAACTTGGTCCCATTGGACCCTGAATACCTTGAGCACCATCAACTCCATCAATACCGTTAGTGCCATTCACTCCATCTATTCCATTTATTCCATCTATTCCGTTAGTACCATTCACTCCATCAATACCATTAGTTCCGTTAATTCCATCTATTCCGTTAATTCCATCTATTCCGTTAATTCCATCAATCCCATTTATTCCGTTAGTTCCAGCAGGACCTTGTGGACCTAATGCTTGAACCCATGCAACTCCATCATAATACCAATAACCAACAGCACCACTTGTCATGGCAGCATTGATATTATAAACCAGTAAGCTTGTTGCTGGGGCTGGTATGGTTACTACATCGGTGGTAGATGTTAAACTAACTCGTGGAACTAACAGCCCCTTATTTGTATAATCTATATCTAATCCGGCAGAATTATCTGGTAAAGCACCCGTTGAATTAATCCCCACATTTTGCGAAAAAGCAAGGAATGTCGAAGAAATAAGACTTATCGAAAATAGTAACTTTTTCATAATTTTAGTTTTTTTATGGTATGAGCTTGGTTTTTAATAAGACGAAGATAATCAATTTAGGCATATAATTGTCACAACTCTCATTATTTTTTTCTTGACGTAATTAATTCAAATAAAGTTGCATAGGCAAATAGAAAAAACCCGCCTTAATTATTATTAAGATGGGTTTCTAAAATTTGCACTAACTAAACAGAAAAGTTTATTTTAGGAAGTAATGATGGTTCAAAATTAATCCTAACAATTACTGGATACTGTTAAATCGTCGTTAACAAATGTTAAAAAGTGTTAAACCACAACAGATTACAAGCTTTAAAGGTAACTTTGTATCAATGAAGAAAAAATTTATCTATATATTAATAGGGATAATAACTGTTGCTTTAATTGGTTTTGTTGCCATCCAATTTTATTGGATTAATAGTGCCATAGCACTTAAAGAAGATGAATTTTTTCGTGATGTAAAGTCGGCAATGTACGCTGTAACTAATAAATTAGAAAAAATTGAATCGTTAAATAGAATTAAAATTTATCAAGAAAATCAAAAATTATTTAACGAAAAAGCAGCCCTGTTATATTCTTCTTTGCAAAATCCAGACTTAGATTCGATTGCTGTTTTTGAAGAAAATGGGGTAAAATACCAAATAAATGAACAAAAGAAAACTACTTCTGATGGAAACATTTACCAAAAAACCATCTCGTCTGTATCTGAAAATGGTAGTTCTGGAGTGCATTTTCGTATTGGTTATAAAGGTAATTTGAATATTAATTCTTTAGAAGATTCTATTTTATCGTTTAAGCAAAATGAGAAATTAATGTTGTTAGACGACATGCTAAAAAATTTATATAAAACCAATAAGTATAAAACCATTTTAGAACGTGTTAACCCACAAATATTGGATTCATTGTTAAAACTAGAATTTTTTAATAGAGAAATTACAGCAAAATTTGAATATGCTATTTTTGATTATGATGGCAATGTACTGCTTGCAGACTCCATAAACAACATTAATAAGCTACGACAATCAAGTTTTTATGCACAATTATTTCCTAACGATATTTTAGAAATTCCACACTTTTTAAGTATTTATTTTCCTAACCAAAAAAGTTACCTTTTAAAAACCATGTGGACCATTTTACTCATCTCAACCATGCTTTTGGTAATTATTATTTTTGCCTTTACTTATACTATACAAACCATTTTTAAACAAAAAAAATTATCGGAAATAAAAAATGATTTTATCAGTAACATGACCCATGAATTAAAAACCCCCATTTCTACTATTTCTTTAGCTTGTGAAGCTTTAAACGACAAAGACATTACCAACCCAACTACAAAAACCAATTACATTAATATGATTAATCAAGAAAACAAACGGTTAGGTCTATTGGTGGAGAGTGTTTTAAAAAGTGCTACTTGGGACAAAGCCGATTTAAAACTTAAACTAGAAGAGTTTGACTTGCATGAAATTATTAATGGAGTTGTAAATAATATTTTAATACAGGTTACAAGCAAAAATGGTACAATACTAAAAAACTTATCTGCAAATCGCTATTTATTAACTGCCGACAAAGTTCATATTACCAATATGATTTATAATTTACTCGATAATGCCAATAAATATACACCTAGTAACCCTGAAATATCAATTAGCACAGAAAATATCAGGCAAGGAATTTTAATTACTGTTTCAGACAATGGTATTGGGATTAAAAAAGAAAATTTTAATAAAATTTTCGAAAAATTTTATCGAGTTCCAACAGGTAACATACACAATGTTAAAGGCTTTGGATTAGGATTAAGTTATGTAAAAGCATTGATTGAAAAACACAACGGCGAAATCCAAGTAACTAGTGAGCTTGGAAAAGGCTCGAATTTTAAAATATATTTACCATTTGATTCAACTCTAAATTAACACCTATGAAAACTACAACAAAAATACTTTTAGCAGAAGACGACACCAACTTAGGTAATCTGTTGTCGGATTATTTACGAGCAAAAGGTTATGAAACAGTTTTAGCTTCAAATGGTAGCGAAGCCTTTAATTTATTTGCAAAAGGAGGTTTTAACCTTTGTTTATTTGACGTAATGATGCCAATAAAAGACGGTTTTACTCTTGCAAAAGAGATTAGAAAAATTGACGAAAATATTCCTATTATTTTTTTAACAGCTAAATCTATGAAAGAAGATACCCTTAAGGGGTTTCAATCGGGTGCTGATGATTATATTTCGAAACCTTTTAGTATGGAAGAACTTTTGGCAAGAATAAATGCAGTTTTAAGAAGAACTTCTCCTCAAACCAAAGAAGAAGTTTTGCACTTATTTGAAATTGGCAACTACAAATTTGACTATCAAAAAAGAATTCTTTCCATTAATAATGTTGACCAAAAATTAACCTCAAAAGAAAATGAGCTTTTACGTTTACTTTGCTTAAATCAAGGTAAAATGCTTGATAGAACTTATGCCTTAAAAGCGATTTGGGATGACGATAATTATTTTAACGCAAGAAGTATGGATGTTTATATTGCTAAACTTAGAAAACATTTAAAAAAAGATGAACGTATAGAAATTATGAATGTGCACGGTAGGGGTTTTAGGTTTTTTGTGCATGATTAACTGAAGTTATGATTTATTATTCCACCAATTTGTTGAAAAAAATAATTCTTCATTTCCAATCTTGTTTTCCAGAAAACATCACTTATTTGAAAACATTTTTCTTAAAAGTATCTCTGACCAATTAGCTTACTATTCCAAATTACCTATATTTGTAATTAAAGAAAAAAATAAAAACTATGTTAAAAGAAAAAGTAGAAAAAGCCCTTAATAACCAACTATTAATTGAAGCAGACTCCTCACAAATATATTTAGCAATGGCCTCTTGGGCAGAAACTCAAGGTCTTAAAGGAACTGCACAATTTTTATATAAACATTCTGATGAAGAACGTATCCACATGTTAAAGCTCGTTCGTTATATTAACGAACGAGGTGGAAAAGCAATAATTCCGGCCATGCCAAAACCCGCAATAGATTTTAAAACCCTGAACAATCTTTTTCAAACATTATTGAATCACGAAATAATGGTTTCTGCTAAAATAAATGATTTAGTTGATGTTTGCTTAAAAGAAAAAGACTATACCACACAAAACTTTTTACAGTGGTATGTATCTGAACAGATAGAAGAAGAAGCATTGGCAAAAACGATAATCGACAAACTTAATATGATAGGTTCAGACAAAAGTGGATTATACATGTTTGATAAAGATGTAGAGGCATTAATAGTATCCTCTAACTCGGTTAATTAAAAGTAGTTATTAACATTTATAATATATTGTTAATAATTACACAATTTAATAAGTGCTATTAAAGTTTGGAACTTATTATATTTACCCACATTAAAATTTTTATCTAAAACTATATTAAATACTTTTTATTAATTTAGTTTTTCACATTATTTATTTATGAAGCACTATTTATACATTCTTCTTGGTTTATTTTTATTTTGCAGCACAAATTCTTACGGACAATTCTGGAAGAAAAAAAATGGCTCTGCGTCTGCATCATCAAGCACTTATGATGCTCCAAACAACAAAGATTCTTTTAGAGGTAAAAACAAAAAAGGACCAAACGTTAAGAGTCCAGGTAGCCCAAAATCTAAATCTAAATCAAAGTTATACCAACAATCCACTTCCAAAAAAAATGTGAAACTTAAAAATAATTCAGAATTTTCTTCCTCTAAAAGAAGATACAAATCAGCTACAGCTAAACCAAAAAATAGCGATAAAGATGGATCTCAAACATCAAGTGGCGGAAGAAAGTCTGGTAAAGGAAGAAAAAAAGAAAAATAACCCTTCTTTTTCAAGATTCTTAAATTACATGTTATTTTTACAAAAAAAATTGTAAATTTCCAACTTTAAATGTTTGGCTAGATATTTGTAATATATTTACAACTTGAAAAAATTAGTTTCAATATTCATTGTGTTTTTCTTCTTAACCTCAGGGTTTAAGTTGGGCACTACTATTGATACCAATGCCAAAATTAAAGCCGTTTTTATCTATAATTTTACGAAGTACATTGAATGGCCACAATCGTACAAAGAAGGAGAGTTTACCATCGGAATTATTGGCGAAACATCACTTTATTCGGAACTTATAAAAATGACCGAAACCAAAAAAGTAGCTAATCAAACCTTAGAAGTTAAAAAATTCGAAACTCCAAGCGATGTGACAAAATGCCATATTCTTTATATATGTAAAGATAAAAGTGGTAATATAACCGACATCATTAAAAAACTAAAAAACAACAGTACTTTGTTAGTTACTGAGGATAATGGACTAATGGAAAAAGGTGCGGGCATTAACTTTATTATAAAAGATAATAGACAAAAATTTGAATTAAACAAAGGGAACGTTGAGAAATATAAATTAAAAGTAAGCTCTAATCTAGAAGCTCTTGCATTTACAGTGAAATAAATGACGAAACGAATCTACATATTATTACTCACGCTACTATTTACACAAATAGTGCTTGGACAATTTATTGGGAAAGATAATGTGTCTAAGGCACTATTCTATTTACAAAAAAATGAATTAGATAGTGCTAAAAAATACATTGATGAAACTATTTTAGACCAAGATTTAATAACTCAACCTAAAACATGGTACTACAAATCACTTATCTATAAAGACCTTTATAAATTGAATGAAAAAGACAATAAAAATTCGCCATTAAGATTAACAGCTATAGAATCACTTATTAAATTAAGCGAAATTGATACAAATAAAGAGTTCTTAGAAAGTGCTCAAAAAATGATGACTTATTTGGCTTCTACCTTTTATAATGATGCCGCAAGATCATTAAACCCTCAATCTTATAAAAATGCAGAAGATTATTACTCTAAATATAGGGAATTAATGCTGCTCTCATCTAATAATGAAGTAAATTTAATTCAACAAGATGTAAAGTTTAAATTAGCTTTAGCGTCTATGATAAATCAAGAATTAGAGAAACAACCAAAAAAAGATTCCTTAAAAGTATTTG
The DNA here is from genome assembly GCA_964371285.1 of uncultured Vicingus sp. Lineage (GTDB taxonomy): Bacteria > Bacteroidota > Bacteroidia > Flavobacteriales_E > Vicingaceae > Vicingus. The sequence goes on from CAYJMI010000087.1 coordinate 11,141, forward strand.
AAGTATTAAATCTTTACAACACAGTAATAAGTATTGACTCCAACAATGGTACTGCACATTATAGTATTGGAATATTACATTATAATGAATCTGCTGATTTGATTAACAATATGGACTATGACATGGATTTGGAAAAGTTGGATGAAATGCAAGACATTTGTATCAATCTTTTCTTACAATCATTACCATATATGTTAAAATGTTATGACTTGAAATACAACTTAAAAGAAACTCTTATTGGACTAATCAATATTTATCATGGTTTAAATGACACTGAAAAAGAAGAATTCTATAAAAAAGAATTAAAAGATTTGGAACCAGAAAAATAACAATTAAATGGGATTTAGATTTACCATAGGGAAAAAAATTGGAACTGGATTTGGTGTATTAATCTTGTTTGTTGTGATTGTTTTCTATACCACTTATGAAACCCTTAATTCAAGTATAAAAATAAATGATAATATTACTAATGTTAACAACCCTTCTGTTGCTTCATTAGAAGATTTAAGATTGCTGGTGGTTCGATCTAAAATGTTAATTTTTAACTGGATTTACAATCAATCTGAATCAGAGCACCCTGATAAACAAAACTTAATTCGTTTAAAAGAACGCGATTATCCATTTATAGAAAAAAAGATAATTTCATTATCTACAAACTGGACAAAAAAAGACCAAAAAAAAATAGCCGAAGTATTTCAAAATTTAAATGACTTATTCGAATTACATGAAGAAGTAAAAGCACTTTTACCAAATTGGGATAGTTATGAAGACCCCGAAAGTAAATTTCTAGCCAATTTTATGGTGGGTGATGGTGGCGATATTTATACCAAAACAAACGAAATACTTTTTCAGCTGAATGATTTAATTGATAATCAAAAGTTCGAATCCACATCGGTTACCGAAACGATGCAAACTTCATTTAGTTTTTTAAAACAATTATTTAAGATTTTAGGAATTGCTTTAGTTGTAGGAGGAGTTTTAATTGCAATATTTACTACTCGAACAATTGTAAAACCAGTAGATAAATTAAAACTTATCCTGCTAGATTTAAGTAAAGGTATTTTTCCTAAAAGTAGAGTAAAAGAACGAAGTGATGAAATTGGAGAAATGACTAATGCCCTTAACAGGCTGGTTTTAGGTTTAAAAAGCACCAAAGATTTTGCCAATGCTATTGGTAGTGGTCAATTTTCTACAAAATATGAACCTTTAAGCAATGAGGATGAATTAGGTCATGCTTTACTCTTGATGCGCGACGATCTTGCTGAAAATGAACGTGTGTTAGAACAAAAAGTTGTTGAAAGAACAGCAGAAGTTGTTAAACAAAAAGAAGAAATTGAAAAACAAAACGAAAAAATTAGCGAATTATATACTGAAGTCACTGATAGTATTCGATACGCTAAACGTTTACAAGAAGCTATATTACCACCTAATGATTTAGTTAATAGAATTTTACCAAACGCATTTGTATTATACAAACCAAAAGATATTGTTAGTGGTGATTTTTATTGGATGGATGAAAAAAATGGAAAAACTTATTTTTCTGCTGTAGATTGTACTGGTCATGGCGTCCCTGGTGCTTTTATGAGTATTGTAGGTTATAATGCATTAAACAACGCTCTTAGCAAATGTGATTCACCTGCTGAAATCTTAGATTCTCTGAACAAAGAAATAAGTCAAACGTTACACCGAAACACGGCATCTGGTACTACTAAAGATGGAATGGATTTATCTTTATGCAGTTACAATCCTAAAACATTAGAGTTACAATATGCTGGGGCATTTAATCCATTGTATATTATTAGAAACAATGAGCTAGAGCAAATAAAAGCTGATAAATTTCCTATAGGTTCTTATTTTGATGGAGAACCACAACATTATACCAACCACGTGATTCAATTACAAAAAGGAGATTACGTATATATTTTCTCTGACGGATATGCTGACCAATTTGGTGGCCCAAGAGGAAAGAAATTGATGTACAAACAATTCCGTGATTACCTACTAGAATTGGTGGGTAAAAAAATGGATACACAACACCATTTTTTAAACAACAATATCGAACACTGGAAAGGTTCGCTCGAACAAGTTGATGATATTTTGGTTATAGGAATGCATATAGCTTGATTTCAAAAAAATTAGATTTCTAAATTTCCAAATTATCAAATTGTTACTCAATCAAATTAATTAAAAATAAATTTGACTGGTATTGGTTTAGATTCATACATTTGTTCTCTTAACTTCGTTAATTTATCGATTAATTTCTAATGATTTTTAGTTAAATGCAACTAAAAAGGTTAGATTATCGTCGTTATTTCTTAGTTATATTAAAGAAATTAATAGTATTGAATTAGAATATATCAAATGAAAAAAACCATTTTCTCGTTAGCTTTTTTGCTAATAAGCGTAATTATTTTCGCTCAAGCCCCAGAAAAAATTAATTATCAAGCTGTTGCTAGAAATTTAGCTGGGGTGCCCATAGCCAATCAAACCATTAACGTTAAATACGAAATCCGACAAGGTTCAACTGTTGGTGCCGTTGTTTATGCAGAAAATCACGTGTTAACAACCAATCCGTTTGGGTTGTTTACTGCCGAAGTAGGTGGTGGCACTATAATTACAGGAACTTTTTCAGGCATCGCATGGGGTACTAACCCATTTTACTTATACGTAGAAGTGGATGGTGACCCTATGGGAGTTACTCAATTGCTATCTGTTCCTTACGCATTATATGCTAAAGAATCTGGTAATGGTCCCCAAGGTTTAAATAGTTTAATGGATACTATTTCTGCGGGTGCTGCCTGTCCAAATGGTGGGCAACAAATTGTTATGGGTTTAGATGCTAATAATAATGGAATATTAGAACTAGGGGAAGTAACAAAATCGTTTGTTATTTGTAATGGATCTATAGGACCTGCAGGTATCGCTGGAACAAACGGTACTAATGGTACTAATGGTACTAATGGTACTAATGGAACAAACGGTCTGAACTGTTGGGACACCAACGGCGATGGTATTCAAGATGCTGGTGAAGATGTAAACTTAGATGGTTTCTGGGATAATTTAGACTGTGCCGGTGCTACTGGTTTAGCTGGTACAAACGGTACTAACGGTCTGAACTGTTGGGACACCAACGGTGACGGTATTCAAGATGCTGGTGAAG
>CAYJMI010000088.1:0-14222 GCA_964371285.1 uncultured Vicingus sp.
TTTTTGCGAATCGCTCTTTGAGAGTACAAATGTACTTTTAAATTGTATAGAAAAAAGCATGACTTAATTGTAAAAAACATAGCCCATCCCCTTCCGTCAGCTAACGGAGGGAACGAGTCTATTAATAAAACGACAAGTCTTTAATTAGTTTTACATCGTTCACAAATTGTTTTATTTTTTGTTCGTCTTGTTTTTTGCAAACTAATAATATTTTATCTGACTCTACCACAATATAATCATCTAAACCTTGTAATACCACCAATTTATCTTTAGGCACATTCACAATATTGCTTGATGAATCATACATTAAAACACTACCGCCAACAATTGCATTTTGATTTTCATCTAAAGGTAAATGAGTATAAATTGAACCCCAAGTTCCTAAATCAGACCAACCAATATCGGCACTTATTACATAAACATTGGTCGATTTTTCCATAATACCATAATCGATAGAAATATTTTTACAAATGGAATACGTGTCATTTATAAATTTAATTTCTTCGGGCGTATTATATTTAGCTGCCCCATCTTTAAAAAGCTGATTCATTTGAGGTAACAATAGATCGAATGCACTATTAATACTTTTTAAACTCCAGATAAACATACCAGAATTCCAACAAAATTCACCACTTTCGATAAACTGTTTTGCTAGTTCCAAATCTGGTTTTTCGGTAAAAGTTTTTACCTTTTTTATTTCATCATCAATAGATGAATGGTTGCTATCAAATTGTATATAACCATAACCAGTGTCTGGTCGGCTTGGAGTAATTCCTAATGTTAATAGGCAATCGTTTTTTTCGGTATAATTTAATGCTAGATTAATAACCCGAACAAATTCATCTTCCTTTAAAATCAAGTGATCTGCAGGAGCAACCACAATGTTGGCGTTAGGGTTTTTTAAAGCAATTTTATGATTGGCATAAGCAATACAAGGTGCTGTATTTTTTCTACTCGGTTCACATATAATTTGTTCGTCAGTAATGCCTTTTAATTGTTCTTTAATAAGGTTTTGGTACAAATCATTGGTAACGATGTAAATATTTTTTTCGGGGCAAATTCTTTTTAATCTTCTGTACGTTTGTTGGATAAGAGTTTCGCCTGTACCTAAAATATCTAAAAATTGTTTGGGATGAGAGGTTCTACTCATTGGCCAAAAGCGGCTTCCTATACCGCCAGCCATTATAACACAATAGTTATTTGGATTTAGCATGTTTTTAATTTAGTTTAGATAATGCTACTTTTAGCTGAATAAACAAGGCATCAATTTCAGATAATACCGCAGTACCAACCGAAAGTCGATACCAAGTTGAGGTGGAGTCAGCACCAAAAGCACTAAAAGGAACGATAGCAATTTTAGCTACATCTAATAAATACTTGGTAACATCGGCAGTTGTTGCCAATAATTCACCCTCGGCTGTTTTTTTACCCACCAAATTAAAATTAACGGTTAAATAAATAGCAGCTTCTGGTGCAATGGCATCAACATTATAGCCTTGATTTTTTAAGGTAATCATGCCATTATAAAACGCTGTTAATCGTTGGTCAACTTGACTTTTAAATTTTGTTAAATAAGCATCAATGGCATCGTCATTTTTTAAATATTTAGCAGTGGCTATTTGTTCTGCCTTTGGTGCCCAAGCTCCAATGTGGCTTAAAATAGATCTCATTTTATCAATTACTTTTTGAGGGCCAAAAGCCCAACCAACTCTTACACCAGTAGCTGCAAATGCCTTTGAAATTCCATCAATGTAAATGGTATAGTTTTTAATATCAGGACAAAGCGTAACTGGGTCAACGTGACGAGTTTCGCCGAAAGTAAGTGTCCAATAAATTTGATCGTACAGCAAATAAAGTGGTTTTCGATCCAACCCTCTTTTTTTGTTTTCTTCCAACACCATTTCACAAATTTCTTTTAATCCTTCTTCGGTAAATGTTGTACCAGTTGGATTTAAAGGGGAACAAATAGCTAACAGGGTTGCTTCACTGATAAAAGGTTTTAACTCTGCTGCTGTTGGCATAAATTTATTTTTAGCAGTAGTTTCAACAAAAATTTGTTGCCCTCTTGAAAGATGTGTATAATGATTATTATTCCAAGATGGAACAGGAAACAACACTTTGTCCTGAGGGTCAATTAGGGTTTGATAAACCGCGTAAATTAATGGGCGAGCACCTCCAGAAATTAAAATTTGATTAGCGTTATATTCTAATCCTTCTCTAGTATGTAAAAACCGAGAAACGGCATCTCTTAATTCTTGAACACCATTTGCTGGAGGATAGTTTGTTTCTTCGTTTTGATAAGCTTTGATAATTTCATTTTTCAATTCAACTGGAATAGGAAAAATTTTAGGGTTAAAATCACCAATGGTAAGGTTATAGATTTTTTCACCTTTATCCATCTTAGCTTTAACCTCTCCAGCCAGTTTAATGATTTCTGAACCGATTAAGTTTTCAGCCATTTCTGAAACTTTTTGATTAATGATTGGCTCATGCAATGAAGTGCTCATAGTATAATTTTTAAGGTTGGTGCGAAGTTAATAAATCAGCCTGCCGTATTAAAATTTTTAAAGGTTTATTTTATTAGAGTCTGTCTATAATGCCCGATTTATTCATAGTGTTTATTGTTTTTAAAGGGTTTCATGAGCTCGCTTCACTCGGTTCTTCGTTATTCTTGTTTTAAAAATCAGTCATTCGTCAGCTGACGGACTCTGTTTTTTCAACTTCGAAAGCCTCGAACTCGAACAATATAGCTCAGTCTCTCGACTTTATTTAACTAACACTTCAGCAGCTCCGTGAATCAAATATTGTTTTTTGGTGGAGTTTTCTAAACAAAAATATCTTGTACGTCGTTTTTTACCTTTTGTAAAAACTCTTTTATTTTTTAACAAAAATATAGCTCCTTCAGGTAAATCAATTAAATGAATAGTAGATTCGCCTACATCATGTTTTTTTAATTCTAGGGTTAGGTTAAAATCTCTACACGAAGAAGCAGCAGGGTTTTTGATATGTTCGACCAATACAGCAGCTATTTCGTCAGTAAAAATGTTGTTTTCCAATAAAATTACTATTAATGCAGCATATTGATTTTTCCATTCCAACCCATGAGGTAATATTTTGTTTTTGTATTTTTCATACACCAATAAATGAGCAAATTCGTGTGTAAGTGTTATTAAAAAAGCGTATTTATTGAGGTTTTGATTGACAGAAATTCGGTGTGGAAGCTGCCCCCTTTTTGCTCGGTAATCGCCCAATTTGGTAGTTCTTGCTCTTGTAACATTTAGCTCAAAAGAATTTGGTGTAAACCACTTTTTTAAAATTGGCATAACTTGTTCTGGAACATATTGTTTTATATTTTCAAAAAAAGCTTCCACTAGTTACGCAAAAATATGATACACTATAAAACTTGATAAATAAGCCAAAATACCCATGTAAGTTAATTGAATTAATGGCCATTTGATAGATTTTGTTTCTCGGTAAACAACCGCTAACGTTGCCATACATTGCATGGCAAAAGCGTAAAATAACAAAAGCGACATGGTAGTAGCTGTTGAGTATAGTTTTTCGCCTGTTTCTGCATTTTTTGCTTTCATCATTTTTTCACGAATCGACATGGTATTGTCTTCATCACCAACACTATATAAGGTAGCCATTGTGCCAACAAAAACTTCGCGAGCAGCAAATGAAGTAACCAATGAAATTCCAATTTTCCAGTCAAAACCAATAGGCTGAATTAAAGGTTCAATTGTTTTTCCAATTATCCCTGCATAAGAGGCTTCCAATTTTTCGGCTGAAATTAAGGTGTTAATTTCTTTTTCGGAAAGAGATGGATAATTATCTGTCTCTAAGGCATATTTTTTTTCAATTTTTTCAAACGTATTTGATGGGCCATAAGACGACAATACCCACAACACGATAGAAATTGCAACAATTATTTTTCCAGCATCAAATAAAAATACTTGCACTTTCGAATAAATGGATAAACTTACATTTTTCCATCTTGGCATCCTATAAATGGGCATTTCCATAATGAAACTACTTTTTTCTTTCGATTTTATTAACTTTTTCATTACAAAAGCAGCCCCTAAAGCAGCAATAAAACCAATCAGATACAATCCCATCATTAATAAACCTTGTAAATTAAAAACTCCCCAAATGCTATCTTTTGATATGACTAAACCGATTAATAAAGTATAAACCGGTATTCTTGCCGAACAACTTATTAATGGAGCTACCATTATAGTAATCAATCGTTCTTTTAAGTTGGTAATGGTTCGTGTACTCATAATTGCAGGAACAGCACAGGCTGTGCTACTCAACAAAGGAATAATAGACTTTCCATTTAATCCAAATTGGCGTAAAATCCGATCCATTAAAAAACTAACTCGCGACATATATCCAGTGTCTTCCAAAACAACAATAAATGCAAACAACATGGTAATTTGAGGCACAAAAACAAAGATTCCGCTTAGTCCAGCTACAATTCCATTTACCAATAAATCATTCAAAATTCCTGATGGCAATGTATTTCCTAACCAATTGCCTAATAGTAAAAATCCTTTTTCAATTAATTCCATTGGGTACGACGACCATGAAAAAATAGCTTGAAAGATGGTAAATAATATGGCTAAAAAAATGAAATAGCCATAAAATTTATGGGTTAATATGTTATCAATTTTTTTGGTTAAAATCGACGTCTTTCCTTCTCCCTTACTATAAAAGCACTGATTTACAATTTCGTTAATTTTTGCATATCTCAACATGGTTTCATCAAGAGCATTAGCTAATGAATCTTGTTCAATAAATTTTACAGGATGAGCGTTGAAATGAACGATGGCATTTTTAAGTGCTTCAATCCCTTTTCCAATTTGAGCATTGATAGGAACAACTGAAATACCTAATAAATTTGATAGTTTTTCTACATCTACTTCTTGTTCATTTTTTTGAAGCAAATCCATCATATTTAGAACCAACACTACTTTTTTACCCAAATCCATAATTTGAGTTAAGAGCAATAGGTTTCGTTTTAAATTAGTAACATCTGCAACAACAACTATTATTTCGTCGTTTTTAGCTTCTAAAATGTATTGATTGGTAACTTTTTCGTCTTCCGAATTTGGGGCTAAACTATACGTGCCGGGCAAATCAATAATATTTACCACTTGATTATTTACTTTAAAAGTCCCCGATTTCTTATCAACAGTAACTCCAGGGAAATTTCCTACCTTTTGTTTTAAACCAGTTAAGGAATTAAAGAGTGTACTTTTCCCTGTGTTTGGATTACCAACTAACAATACATTTAACTGATTTTTTTCGGCAATACTCAAAATAACTAACTAGCTTTATTGATTTCGATAAGTTTTGCATCAGCTTTTCGGATGCTCAAACAATTACAACCAGAAGTTATAATCATAGGGTCGTGCAATGGAGCAATTCGTTGAACTTTAATTTCTTCACCCAATATAAAACCCATGGTTAGCAATTGCATCGCCAAATGCTCGTCGCATATGTTGCAAATTATTCCACTTTCGTTTTCTATGAGTTGATCTAAAGTTGTCATCAAAATTTTCCTTATTTAGATTTAGTCTAAATAAAGAGCAAATGTAATTGAATTTTTATAGTAAATCCATGATTAATATCAGAAAAGACAAGGAATAATTTAAACGCTAACTGCTTTTTTATGTGTTGAACCCCATTTTGGACACGTATTACATTTGGTTTTTTTACTACCCGAACAAGATATTAAAAATGCTGAAAGAATGAACCCAATTGCAATATTTGTAAAATTTAGTTTCATGGTGACAAAGTTACGCTTTAAAGATTAAATGAAACATCTCTATTTAAATTTATCTAACCATCAGCTATCGGATTAATTTTAAAAATAGTTACTTTTATCAACTATTAAAAATAAATGATAACTGCATTACAAAGTATAGGCGAATATTTTATTCTATTGAGCAGGGTTTTTAAAAAACCTGACAATTGGAGGTTGTACCGTAAACAAATCCTCTTAGAAATGACTACCTTAGGTTTGGGTTCTTTGGGTTTAATTGCTATTATCTCTTTTTTTATGGGAGCTGTTGTTACCATACAAACCGCATCAAACATTGACAGCCCTTTAATTCCTGACTATGCCATTGGTTTTGCTACCCGGCAATCGTTTATTTTAGAACTTGCCCCAACGGTAATGTGTTTAATTTTAGCTGGAAAAATTGGTTCTAATATCGCTTCTGAGATAGGAACCATGAGAATTACCGAACAAATTGATGCCCTTGAAATTATGGGCGTAAACTCCGCTTCTTATTTAATTTTACCAAAAATAATTGCTGCTTTATTAATTGTGCCTGTTATAATTATTTATAGTATGTTTTTAGGAGTAGTAGGCGGGTGGTTTGTTTCGGCTTATTCAGATTTTTCTTCTATGGATAAATATTTAATGGGTATTAGGTGGAATTTTGAGATGTTTAGTATTGTTTATGCCCTTATTAAAACTTTGTTTTTTGCCTTTATCATCACTAGTGTTCCTGCTTTTTTTGGCTATTACACTAGAGGGGGCTCTATTGAAATTGGTAGGTCAAGTACAAAATCTGTTGTTTATAGTAGTATTTGTATACTTATTGTAAATTATATTTTAACTCAATTACTTTTAATTTAAGATGTTAGAGGTTAAAAATATAAGTAAATCTTTTTACGATAAAAATGTATTGGATGATGTTTCTGCTGTTTTTAAACGGGGAGAAATAAATTTAGTGATTGGTGCCAGTGGTTCAGGAAAGTCCGTACTTGTAAAATGTATTGTTGGTTTATATGAAGTTGATGCAGGAACAGTAGAATTTGACGGTAGAAATTTTACCTCCATGAATTTTATGAGGCGTAAAGCAGTTCGCTCAGAAATTGGCATGTTATTTCAAGGGTCTGCTTTATTTAATTCGTTATCTGTTGAAGAAAACATTTTATTTCCTTTAGAAATGTATACCAAACAAAGTAGAGAAGAAATGTTAGACCGGGTTAATTTTTGTTTGCAACGAGTAAATCTAGAAAATGTAAATCATCTATTTCCTGCAGAATTGAGTGGTGGAATGCAAAAACGTGTTGGTATTGCTAGGGCCATTGCTTTAAATCCAAAGTATTTATTTTGTGATGAACCCAACTCCGGACTAGATCCAAGAACTGGAATTCTTATCGACAACCTGATTATGGAGATTACCAAAGAATATCAAATGACCACAATTGTAGTTACGCATGATATGAACTCAGTAATGGAAACAGGTGAAAACATACTGTTTTTACATCAAGGAAAAAAATGGTGGGAAGGTAACAATTATGAAATTTTAAAAACTGACAACAAAGAGTTGTGCGACTTTGTTTACGCTTCTAAAATTATGCAGAAATTTAAAGGATTTTAATCCATTAGAACAACTGAATACCTTGTTTTACGGAATGTGTTTTACCATCAACACCTACGGCAACAACCACAATGTAATACGTACCTTTCGGTAATATTTGGTTATTCAAATCTCTTCCATCCCAAAAACCTTCTAACGTTTTCCATTCAAAAACAAGGTTTCCTTTACTATCTCTAACAATAGCATTAAAGGTTACAATGTTATCGCCATCAACTTTTAACACATCATTTATTCCATCTCCATTTGGTGAAAATACCGTTGGAACAGGTTTTAGTGTAGAGTTAATATTTTGTTCAACAGTAATTAATTGCATCACTGTTTTAGAATTTGCATTTTTATCTATTGCAGTTAATTTAACAACATATTTTCCTGGTTCAGAAAATGTATGGAAACTATTTTCCTGGCTAGAAATTTCTGAACCATCTCCAAAATCCCATGAGTAAGCAACGGCATTACCTTCAACGTTAAATTCAACATCTAAAGGAGCTTTGCCTTTTAGGGTAGTTGCTTTAATTTTAATTGTTAAATTTATTTGTTCTGTAACTTTTCGCTCAGTGTTTTTTGGAGTTTCTTGTGTATTTTGTTTTTCTACTGAAGTACTATTTTGTTGAGTTAAAGCTGATTTTTCAACAACTTGATTTTCCGTAATTGATTCTTCGTTATTGATGTTATTTTTTACTGTTTTTTCTTGGGCAACTGTATTTTCAAACGCAGTTTTTACGATATTAATTATCTCATTATTTTTAGTTTGATTTTCTGTTGCTGCCCCGATAACTATCGGAGTTATTTCTTCAACCAATGCACCACCTTCAACTACTCTATTTTGTAAAAGTGTAGTTGCATCTTCAACTATCGAATTATTTATTTTTTGAGTTGAATCATCCACTATTAAATAATAAGTAGCGGTTGCCAAACCAGTAAAAATGGCTGCTCCGGCAATAAATTTAGTTAAAACTGCTTTTGATGCAGAAGTTGCTGCTGATGAAACCGAATGCTTAGGTGCGACTCCGTTTCCAGCTCCAATGTTGCTTTGAACATTACCCCAAACCGATGGGTCAACATTGGCTTCAAAGCCATCAAATGCTTCTTTAAATAAGTTTTCTATATCGTTTAAATCTTTTTTCACTTTTATAGTATTTTTTCTTCTATAATTATTTTTTGTAAATAGACTCTTGCTCTCGAATATTGCGATTTGGAAGTATTTACGGATATATTTAATTGATCTGCTATTTCCTGGTGTGTATATCCCTCAATTGCATACATGTTAAACACTGTTCGAAAACCTGTGGGCATTGCTTGTATAATTTTTAACAAATCGTTTACCGACAATTGCCCTAAAACATTTTCATTTTCTGACGGCAATTGATAATCAACCAAATCTAAATCTATATTATTTTCGAATTTTTTATTTTTTCGAATTTGATCTAATGCAGTATTAATAATCACCTTCCGAATCCAACCTTCTAAAGAACCATCACTATTAAATAGATGTAATTTTTCAAAAACTTTTACAAAACCTATTTGCAAAACATCTTGAGCTTCTTCAGCATCTTTAGTGTAACGCAAACAAACTCCCATCATTTTTCTTGAAAAAGAATCAAACAACTGCTTTTGAGCAAGAGAATCTTTTTCAAGACACTTTTTTACCAATTGCTCGTCATTCATTTTCATCTACTCGGGGTTAAGATGCGTTTTTTATTAAAAAGGTTGCATTAAACAGTCATAAAGTTAAACATTTTAATTTGTAGCGTTTATCTTTACACTTTCAATTCATAAAAAAACATGTCAAAATTATACATCGTACCTACTCCAATTGGTAATTTAAACGATATTACGTTGAGGGCTTTACAAGTTTTAAAGGATGTGGATTACATTTTAGCAGAAGACACCCGCCAAACCTCAAAATTGTTAAACCATTTTAAAATTGAAAAAAAATTAGTGTCGTATCACCAGCACAACGAACACAAAAGCATAGACCGCATTATTGAAGATTTAAAACAAGATAAAACCATTGCTGTGGTTAGCGATGCAGGAACTCCGGGTATTTCCGACCCGGGTTTTTTAATTGTTCGTGCTTGTATTCAACACGAAATTGCGGTAGAATGTTTGCCTGGAGCAACTGCCTTTGTTCCAGCTTTGGTTAACTCTGGTTTTCCGTGCGACAAGTTTGTGTTTGAAGGTTTTTTACCGCACAAAAAAGGGCGGCAAACTCGATTAAACCTATTAAAAGAAGAACCCAGAACCATTATTTTTTACGAATCGACCCATCGATTATTAAAAACTTTAGCCCAATTTGCCGAATTTTTTGGTGAGGACAGACCCGTTTCTGTTTCGCGTGAGTTAACCAAAATGCACGAAGAAAACATTAGAGGAACCGTTAAAGAAGTAATGGAATACTACAAAATCCATGTAATAAAAGGCGAAATTGTTATCATTGTTCATGGGGTTGAAAAATAATCCCTTAACAATAATTTAATATAGAAAATCGAATTCTTTTTTTCTTGATTGAGTATTTTTAACCCATGGACAAAAATTTAAAAGAAGTTGCAGCAGTATTTTTTAAATTAGGGTGTTTTGCCTTTGGTGGTCCTGCGGCTCATATTTCCATGATGGAGCAAGAGGTGGTAGAAAAAAGAAAATGGATGACCAAAGAACATTTTCTCGATTTAATTGGCGTAACCAATTTAATTCCTGGTCCAAATTCTACCGAAATGACCATGCACTGTGGTCACGAAAGAGCTGGTAAAGCTGGTTTATTTGTTGCCGGATTGGCTTTTATCATTCCTGCCATCATCATTACCGGAGTGTTGGCATGGGCTTACACCACGTATGGCGAATTGCCCAACATCAAACCGTTTATTCAAGGAATACAACCAACCGTTATTGCCATAATTTTAGCTGCTGTAGTTACGCTAGGTAAAAAAGCATTAAAAACCATTGAACTTGGTGTTATTGGCATCATTACATTAGCATTATGTTTAGTTGGCGTAAATGAAATTATTGCACTAATTGGCGTTGGTATTTTAGGTGGATTGTATTTTAATCTCAAAAACAATACTTCAACCACCAACAAAAAAGCTTTGTTTCCATTATTGTTGATACCAGCTACAACGGCTGCGATTACCAAAATAACGTCGCTAAAATTATTTTTTATCTTTTTAAAAGTGGGAGCGGTTTTGTACGGTAGCGGCTATGTGTTGTTTGCCTATTTAGATGCCGAACTGGTCACCAAAGGTTATTTAACGCAACAACAATTGATGGATGCTGTAGCTGCCGGACAATTTACTCCCGGTCCTGTGTTATCTACCGCAACATTTATTGGCTATCAAATCAACGGGATATGGGGTGCATTGGCTACTACAACGGGTATATTTTTACCTTCGTTTTTGTTTGTTCTTTTGCTTAACCCTATTATCCCTAAATTAAGAGCATCGAAGTTTTTTGGGCATTTTTTAAATGCTGTAAATGCTTCTTCAATTGCTGTAATTGCTGCCGTTATGGTTACCATGAGCATAGAATCAATAACCAACTTAAACGCCATTATTATTCTAGTTGTTAGCTTACTGCTCACTTTTGTAGTTAAATTAAATGTAATGTTGATTATTTTAATTGGTGCTGTTTTAGGTTTTGCACTTCCGATGGTAATTTGATAAAAATTGTTAAATTTAGCCTAACCAATACTTTCTTTAAAAGAATGAAGTTATGGGTAAAACCGTTGTGAATTTTCAATAAAAAGGCTTGTTCTCGATACTTTTTCTTTCAGAAAAACTCGAACTGACACCTTTTCTATTGAAAATTTTCAAAATGCACATCAAGTATAAAAACTAAATTTAATTAATATGAAATTACCTTCTATCAATTACTTGGTTGCACAAGCAAAAATAGCAGCAACTCGTTATCCACTTACTTTAGTTAGTGCTTTAATAGGCGTAAGCCTCGGAATATATTTAGTAGAATACGAAAGTGTTACACCTAATATTTTTCCGTTAATTAATGTAATGCTTTGTGCTGCAATGGGTATTCCGTTGTTTTTTTGCATCGAAGTTTTTACAGAAAAATTTAATTACGACTCCCGTTACCGACTATTTTTTAATCTCGGAGGTCTTGTTCTTTTAGGACTACTTTTCCTGACCTTACCAACATCCGAACAAACCTTTAATACTTCTGTTCCTTATGTGAGGTATGCTATTTACAATCTGGCTATTCACCTGTTGGTTTCATTTGCTCCGTTTATTAAAAGTAAAGAAATCAATGGGTTTTGGCAGTACAACAAATTGCTGTTTATCCGATTATTAACTTCTGCAGTTTATTCGGGCTTTTTATACGTGGGGATTGCTTTAGCATTAGTTTCATTAAACCTGTTGTTTGATGTAAAAATTCACGAAAAGCTATATGCACAGATTTGGATTTTTATTGTCGGGTTTTTTAATACTTGGTTTTTTGTTGCCGGTATGCCCAAAAAATTTGATGAATTAGAACAAGTGGAAGAATATCCGAAAGGGCTTAAAATTTTTACTCAATACATTCTATTGCCTTTGTTGGGGCTGTATCTTATTATTTTATACAGTTATGGGGTTAAAATAATTTCACTGTGGGATTGGCCAAAAGGCATTGTTTCTTACCTCATTACATGTGTTGCTGTACTCGGTATTTTTAACTTTTTATTGATGCACCCTTATGCAAAACAAGAAGGTAATGGTTGGATAAAATGGACTACCAAAGCTTATTATTTTATTTTAATTCCGTTGGTAGTTATGCTTTTTATTGCTATCAGTATGCGATTAAATGATTATGGAATTACGATAAATCGATACATCATTTATTTATTGGGTATATGGCTTAGTTTGGTTTGCCTCTATTTTATTATTGGAAAAACTAACATTAAATTTATACCAGTTTCGTTGTTTACGGTAATTGTGTTGATGTCGTTTGGTCCGTGGAGCATGTTTAGTGTAAGCGAAAAAAGCCAATCGAACCGACTAAAACACATTTTAGAAGAAAACAATTTTTTAAAAGACGGCAAAATTGTGAACGAACAAACCATAACTATCGACACCAACTACAACAGAGAAACTTTTGTCCCTCAGAACCAACAACTGTTAAACGATTCATTGAAAAATGAAATAAAATCAATCTTAGATTATTTAGACGACTTCCACGGCTTCAATTCAATAGAAGAATGGTACGCACAAGATTTTGATAACCAGATTGAAATACACAACCTTAAAAAAGAACGTTGGCAACGAATTAACGAAGCAGAAGTTTACATGCGAGCTTTAGGATTGGATTACATCTATTATTCTAATACCGAAAATTCCTACATTTCTTATTCGGCAAACTACCAAGACAAACTCATCAACATAAAAGGTTATGATTATGAAACCAGAATAAATGGCTATTACTACAACCGTAATGAGTTCAATAAAGATGAGAACTTGGTTACACCATTTAGTATTGATAGTAACAGGTATGAATTTAAAACAGATGTAAAAAACGAGTATTTAATTACCATCTATAAAAACAATGAAGTATTTTCAACCATTGATTTATCATTATTAAGAGAAAGATTAATTCAAAAATATGGTAAAATACAGCGATATGATTTGCCTCAAGAAGAGCTTACTTTTATTGATTCAACAGCTACATTTAAATTTAAATTGGCACTAGAAAATATTTCATTTAACAACGAAAATAATAAGCTGGAATTAAACTCGTACAATGGTTTACTGTATTTCAGCTTAAAAGATGAATAAAATTTATAAAAAAGTTTGCAGTAAATTAGAATAAGTATATATTTGCAGCCGCTTACAAAATAAGTAAGGGCGATTAGCTCAGCTGGTTCAGAGCATCTCGTTTACACCGAGAGGGTCGGGGGTTCGAATCCCTCATCTCCCACACTAAAGCCACTTTCATTCAGAAGGTGGCTTTTTTATTTTCATTATTCAGGCTGATATCTGACTCCGGAAAAAAACAATCCGCAAAATATCCTGGTATACTTTGTTTTACACTATCTTAGTGCCACTACCCCAACCAATAATCTATGTTTTGGTCCCAACGACCGGCTTTTCGAATTTTGATCTGGTATATTGCCGGAATATTGGCGTGGAACTACTTTGTGGGTCATTTGAACCTGGCACCCTTCCTGATTTGGATGGGAACGGGCTTGTCGTTTCTTACCTATATCATTGTGATTATTGGCTTGAACCGGCATGCTTTCCGATGGCTGACCGGTCTCACTTTTGGACTTTTGTTTTTCTTTCTCGGAATACTGGTCTCTTCTTTACAGCTTTCTGACCAGGAAAACCCTACACCTGAAAATGCAGTCTACCTGGCCCGGCTGGTATCCGACCCCGGTATTGGAGAAAATGTGATCACTGCCACATTGGAAGCCTATGTTGCGGATAGCAGTCTGAAAACAGAACAATCTCCTTTGCATATTCAGGGTTATTTCGAGAAATGTAGCCGTACCATGGAACTCAGGTATGGCGACCTCATCACAGTAAAGGGATCACCCGTTTCGGTTGCAAGCCCTTTAAACCCTGAAGAATTTGATTACCGGAATTTTCTGGCCATGAAGAACATCCATTTCTCCATGTATATAGACAACAGCAGCTGGGAATCTTTGGGTGTTGACCCTCCAAACAGATGGCTCGCCTGGGCTTATCAAACCAGATGGAAATTGCTATCCCTATTAAAATCCAGCGGGCTGAACAAAGAAGAATTCGCCGTGGCCGCAGCCATTCTCTTAGGCAACGATGATTTTATGGATGCCACCCTGCGCCAGAATTTTGTGTATGCAGGAGCCATGCACATATTGTG
>CAYJMI010000089.1:0-14156 GCA_964371285.1 uncultured Vicingus sp.
GTTTAAGCCAATGTATGCATAAGAATATTGTGGTAAAAATTCGGCATGATAGTTTTTATTAAAATAATCCAACTCTTTTAGTTTAATCAATTTAGTAGTTCCAATATAAGTAGAAACATCTATCTGTTGGTTTTTAATGGCTAAATAGGCAGCCGCATCATCACTTATTATTTTAAAAATTATTTTATCAGGATAGGCTTTGTCGTATATGTTGGCAGAACCTGCACCATACCAGTTTTTCTTTTTGGTTAAAGTAATATAGCTGCCTACCACAAATTCGGTAATTTGATAAGGACCCAACCCAACCAATTTTTCGGGTTTATAACTGTTGTCGCCACTGTTAAAATCGTTAAACCAATTTACCATGTCTTCTGATGGTTGGTAGTTGGGGTCGTTTATTTGTTCAAAAGTATAGTTGTCTAACAGTCCTTTTGGATCCCAAAATTTCTTTTGCTGGATATAAATCTCAGCGTAAATATCTAAGTTGTTAACATGCAGAATTTTTGTGCGGACAATAAACTTATTGCTGTTTTCGGGATGTTTCCTCACACTTTCAATGATGGCAGAATAAACGCCTTTAACCTGAGTATTATTGGTAAGTGGTGCTAACTGGATTTTGGTGGTAAAAATGATGTCGTCAACAGTTAAAGGACTTCCATCGTCCCATTTTACTTCGTCAACAAGTTCGTAAGTGTATTCCAAACCATCGGCAGAAGGAATGGGCATTTCTTTAATTAAAAACGGAATAGGTTCTAATTTTACCAAGTCCATTTTTACCAATGTTTTTTGAGTATATTGGAAAATATAAGTGCGGTCGGAAGCATTGTCGTTAAAAGGATGTAAACCATTGGGACTTGATGAAATATGAGCTATTACGGTATTGGTAGTTAAATCGCGTTTATCGACACATGAAGTTATAAGTATTAAACTAATCAGGAAGATTATTGTTTTTAAAATACTCATTAGATTTTTTTTGATAGTCACAAATATACCGCAAACAAATAGCTTTTAGGAAAATAATTAGCATTTTAGTTGCGGCATAACTCAAACTAACCACCTTTTCTCCCGAAAAGCTACTAAGTTTGAGTATATAATATTACCTGATGATACAAGGAACGTTTTAAATAAATTATATAGTTACTCAAGTTTCGCAAATATACTTTTACCACGCTACAGCGTGGGTAACTCTAACTTACAGTAACAAAGAAAATTAAATCTGTATATTTGAATTGTTGAAATGGAAACTTTAATGGTTTTATAAAAGCGTATTTAATGGAGTTCGGAAAAAAAATTAATATTATGAAACCAATATATTTAATAATGAAAAGCACTAATACAAATTTTAAAATAAGTTGTATCATTGGATTTTTACTTTTTTCTTCCATACCGTTACTTTCTCAAAATGTGAAAGGATTTTATGTAAATGGATTTAACACCATATTGGGCAATACAATTAAGGAAGATAGTTTATTGGTATTTGCCCAAAATAACGGGTTTAATTACCTAACACTATACGACATGCACTTAGTAAATAATAGTACGCCACTAACTAATTATACCTCTGCCCAAACTTTTGCCGATTTTGTGTATAAAGCAAAAACGCAATATGGAATTTCTGAAATAGGTGTTGCTGCCGAAAACTTTTGGTTTTTTACTAATATTATTGGTGTTTACAATCAACAACACCCCTCCAACAACAATAAAGTAGATGTGTATAATTTGGAGTTTGAGTTTTGGGTTCCTTCATTAGTTACCTCTGGAGGTTATTATTGCACCACCTATTTACAACCTGGAGGATATAGTTGCGATACTTCGGGAGCTTTTTTATACTATAAGGGTATGTTAAAAAGTATCGATTCGTTGGCTAATTTAACTGGACAAAAATCGGAAGCATATTTTGGGTTTTTTAATTCGGGTCAAGCACAACAAATTGTTCAAACAGGTGTGGATAGAATTCTGGTGAGTATTTATATCCCTTCAGGAAATTATTCGCCAACTTACCAGTATAATTATGTTAAACCCCGATTGCAAGATTTGGCTTTAGCAAATACCAATGTTAAAGTGATGCCACTTTATAGCTCGGAGCCAGCTTTTATGCAAAGTTGGGTAACTACAAATCCTTTTTTTCTGCCTTATGATGATTTTGTGAATAGTTTAAGTTTAGAGTCAGGATTATGGAAAAATTATATTCAACCAGAAGGAATCCAATGGTTTGCATATAGTTTTTTACCTAAAAAAAATATGACGGTAGCAGTGCAGGAAGAAAAAAATAGTGATTTTATTTTTAGTCCTAATCCAGTTCGTGGAAATATTACTATCGAAATAAAGCATAGTAATTTGGAGGCTACTCTTAGAATTCACAATGTTTTGGGTAAAATTGTTTATTCACAAAAATTGGTAACTACTAAAACAATCATCAACACAGAAAAATTTAGTAAAGGCGTTTATTTTGTTTCTATTGAAAAGAATAATAGCAAAACAACCCAAAAAATGATTGTTGAATAATAACAATCATTAAATGTTTTAAAAACATCAATATCTAATTACTGATTAAAACAAAAAATGTAGCGTAGTTTGCCTTTTTTTTGCTTTAAAACAGAATTTATTGTAATTTTCTAAATCTTTATAGCAATTTATGATAGAGCCTCATGTAATATTGGTTGATGAAAAAGATAATGTTTTAGGTACATTGCCTAAGCTGGAAGCTCATGCTAAAGGCTTGTTGCATCGTGCAATTTCTGTTTTTCTATTTGATGATGAAGGAAATTGGATTATTCAGCAACGAGCTTTAAATAAATATCACTCTGCTGGATTATGGACCAACACCTGTTGTTCGCATCCTTACTATAAAGAAACAGTGATAGATGCTGCTAACCGCAGGTTAATGGAAGAAATGGGAGTGGAATGTGAGTTAAACTTTGTGTTTAAATTGTTGTATAGGGCTGAACTGGATAACGAGTTGATTGAGCATGAATTAGACCATGTTTTTGTTGGGTTTACAAATCAACTTCCTCAGCCAAATGTTGATGAAGTAATGGCATGGAGTAAGCTTTCGTTTTTTGATATTGATCAAGAAATACAATTATACCCAGAAAAATATACCGAATGGTTTAAATTGCTTTATAAAAAAGTGAATTTACATTTGGTATTAGAAACCACCAATAGAAAAAATTAATTTGGCGAAGTATAAAATCTATCTTTTAGATTTTTATCCAATTTAACGTCTATATTTTTTTGAAATTTCCAATATTTTTTTTCTAAAATAAAAGCATCAAAACTGTCTAAAGAAGGTCCGTAATATTCAAATACTCCATTTAGGTTAGAATTTGGAGGTACTAAGTAATCAAAAATAATCATGTTTTCTTTTGGGTGGTATTTTAATGACATTACAGCCGTTTCGGAATAAGTAAAAATGACTCTTTTTTGAGATTTTTTTTCTATTTTAAACAAGGAAGAGCCAAATTTTATGGTTCCACTTTTACTGATGGTCATCACATCAATTATTTTTTTGTTGGTGAGGTTGTAATCGCCATCCCAGCCTAATAAAGTATAAGTGTCGGAGCCTAATTTTTTATCGTAAATAATTTCGTAATACAATGCTCCAAACCAAGTTTTATCGGTTAAAGATTGTGTTTCTGGTTTTATTATTTCGTTAGATTTATCAATCAGTTCAACCAGTTTATATTGTTCGTTGGCTAATTTTAGTTGAACAATAGCAAAATATTGGTAGGTTTCATCATTAAAAGGAAGTGTCCAATTGTAAATTTTTACTTTATCGTTGGAGGTTAAAATGCTTATTGCCCTTATATTTTTAAATGGGAATTCAAACGAGCCTTTTTTAGAAAGAGCTTCCTTTAATAAGCTTTTAAATTCTTCGTTTACTTTAAGTTTACTTTCATCATTGGCTTCGCTAATGAGGTCGATACTCAACTGATTTAATGCTGACTCGTAATCAGCCAAACTTTTTTCTTGCGAAAAAGCAGATGAAACCAGCAGAATAAATAAAAAAGATGAAATTATTTTAAGCATACGTTAAAAATAAAAAAAAACCGTGCAATTAACACGGTTTTTCTATGCGAATATTGTACCACTTCAATTATATGTGAAGTTTGTCTTTTTTAGCCATCAATTCTGCTTCAGATTCTCTAACATCAGGATCATCAACACAACAATCAACAGGGCATACAGCAGCACACTGAGGTACATCATGAAAACCTTTACATTCGGTACATTTGTCAGCAACGATAAAGTAAAAATCATTACTTACAGGTTCTTGCGTAGCATCAACATCTACATCATCACCATTTCGTAATTTATATTTTCCGCTAACAGTTGTTCCATCACTCACTCTCCATTCATCACCACCTTCGTAAATTGCATTGTTCGGACACTCAGGTTCACAAGCCCCACAGTTAATACATTCGTCAGTTATTATTATTGCCATCGTATTTTAATTTTAATGTTTGTAATTTTACTGCAAATGTAAGAAAATGAGTTTAGATAAAAAGATAAATGCCTTTGTAGAATTAGGAAGTTTTTTAACTCAATATGTTTTAGGTCATAAAAATGAAAAGCTAACTCACTTAAATCGAAAGTTTTACAACGATTTTGAGATTTTGATGAACAACCAAAAACCTTTTAATGGTTGGTTTACACCAGAAAATGTTGCTTTGGCTGTTGATGCTGTTGCAAAAACACTAACCAAAGATGGTCTAGAAAAATGGTTAAATAATTATGATATAAAACAGCATCTAATTCCAAAAAGAGTAGGGGTGGTAATGGCAGGAAATATTCCTTTGGTGGGGTTTCACGATTTTTTATCGGTGTTAATAACAGGTAATATCTTAGTGGCTAAAACATCGAAGGAAGATAATTTACTGATTAAAAAACTTGCAGAAATTTTAATTGAAATAGAGCCTAGTTTTAAAGATAATATTATTTTCACCGAACGATTAGAAAATTTTGATGCCGTAATTGCAACAGGAAGCAACAATACTGCTCGTTATTTTGAGTTTTACTTTGGAAAATATCCTAACATTATTCGTAAAAACAGAAACTCGGTAGCGGTTTTAACTGGTCATGAAACAGCAACAGATTTTGTGAATTTGGGTAAAGATATTTTCCAATATTTTGGTTTAGGGTGTAGAAATGTATCGAAACTTTACGTGCCAAAAGGCTACAGTTTTAACTTGTTTTTTGAGTCTATTTTAAACGATTACCAACATGTAGTGAATAACAACAAGTACGCTAACAATTACGATTACAATAAAGCGGTTTATTTACTAGGAAACAATCAGTTGTTAGACAATAATTTTGTAATGTTAAAAGAAGATAAATCCTTGTCTTCGCCTGTTGCAGTGTTACATTACGAATATTATAATTCTATAGAAGAACTTAAAATTACTTTAGATGAATTGAAAGAAAATATACAATGTGTGGTTTCAAACGCTGAAGAATTAAACACCTTTAAACTCGGACAAGCTCAACAACCAGAACTGTGGGATTATGCTGATGGAGTGGACACTATTCAGTTTTTGTTGGGGTTGAATTAAGAGTATTAAACTCTAACGCCTATGATGCACACATCGTCAATTTGATCTAAACTCCCTTTCCAATCTTCGAATACTTTTTCAATAATGTGTTTTTGTTCAGTTAAATTTTTATCCTGAACGGATAAAATCAATTCTTTTAAAGATTTTAATTTAAATTTTTTACCTTTTTCGCCACCAAATTGGTCGGCATATCCATCAGAAAAAATGTAAATGGAATCTCCTTTTTGCAATTCTATGGTATGAGTGGTAAAAGGTTGTGACACTAGATATTTACCAATGGGTTGTTTGTTGGGTTTGATTTCTTCGATTTCTGTAGCTCCTTTTCTTAGTGCCCATAATGGGTTATTGGCTCCTGCGTATTTTAGTTCACAACTTTTAACTTTAAACTCTAAACTACATAGTGCTATGTCCATCCCGTCTTTTACTTCCTCATCACTTTTTTCAAATTCTTGAATAACAATTTCTCTGGTTTTATCGAGTATTTCTCCAGGATTAGTTAATCCATATTCTCTTACACTTCTGTTTAAAGCATTGTTACAAACCACACTTACCATAGCTCCTGGCACACCATGACCAGTGCAATCGGCGGCAGCAAATAAAACAAGTGGTGAGTATTGGGTATTGAGTGATGGGTTCTCACCACTCAATACCCAATACTCATCACTATTAATAGCTTCCACCCAATAAAAATCACCTGCAACAATGTCTTTGGGTTTGTAAATTATAAAGCTATCTTTTAAATGTTCTTTAACCAATTTATCTGAGGGTAATATGGCGGCTTGTATTCTTTTAGCGTAGTGAATACTATCGGTTATTTCTTTATTTTTTTCTTCTACGAGTTGTTTTTGTTGGTCGGTAATTATTTGTTGTTCTTCAATTTGTTTTTTTTGTTTTTGCGTCACTCGAAATCGATTTGACATAAAAATTGAAAATACAATAACCAAAAGTAAAACAACAACTATAAATAATAAAATAGCGTTCTGCCTTTTGTTTTCAGCAAGGGTTAGTTCGGCTTGTTTTTCCTTATCCTTTTCCAATAGTTTTATTTGAGCTTCTTTTTTTTCACTTTCAAAACGAGTTGACATTTCTATTGTTTTATCAAGACTTTCTTCATTAAATATGGAATCGTTAAATTGTTTGTATAATTTATAAAATGCTAAAGAACCTTTCCAGTTTCCCGATATAGAATCACACTTGGCAAGTGTTTCGTACATTCTCATAATATCATTTTTAGAACCAATTTCTTTAGCTAGTTCCAAGCTTATCAATAATTGTTTTTTTGCATCAGCAATTTTATTTTGTGTAAGGTATAAATTACCTATGTTGCCATAAGAATTAGCTACGCCTAGTTTGTCGCCTATTTCTTCTCTAAGTTTAAGTGAAGTGAAATATTTCCCGAGAGCTAAATCATAATTGCCTTGATTTTTATAAACAATGCCCTCATTGCTTAAAATGGAAGAAAGACCTTGTTTATCGTTAGTTTCCGAATAATATTTCTTTGCAATTGAATAGTTCTCTAATGCTTTATTGTAATTTTCTTGGTTATAATAAATAACACCGATATTGTTATAGGTGTTTGCCATACCTTGTTTATCATGTATTTCATCCTGAATTTTGAGTGAAAGAGAATAATTTTCTATGGCTTTATCAAATTTATTTTGAGTTTCAAAAACAAGCCCAATGTTATTGTATGAAGCCGATAGCCCTTTTTTTGAATAGTTAACGTGTAGATTGTTTTTGATTTGTTTTGCTTTAGTTAAAACTTCCTCTCTAATTTTTATTGAAGCAAAATGATTCTCTAGTGCTTTGTCATAATTTCCTTGATTCCAATAAATTATACCAACATTGTTATAAGAATCAGCAATATAATTTTTAGTAACCAAAATTACACCAACAGGTGGGTTTTGGTTTATAATTTTTTTTCCTAAAGCTATTGCCGATTTTCCAAATTGAAATGCTCTTTCAAATTCACCAATTTTTCTATTTTCCCTACATAGTTCTTTTAAAAGAGCTACTTGGCTTGTGTCTTCATCATTAATTTTAATTAACTTTTTTAACGAATCAATTTTATTGTTTTGAGCAAAGCAATTGAAAATAAATACTTGAATAAGAATGATGAGAAGGATTATTCTTGTTTTTTGCATCTTTTATGAATTAAATTCTAACGCCTATAACACAAATATCGTCAACTTGTTCTAAATCGCCTTTCCATTTTTCAAAAATAGTATGGAGTGTTTCTTTTTGTTCTTCCATAGTTTGTTCTTGTATTGAAAGCAACAATTCTTTCAAGGATTTGTATTTGAATTTTTTGCCTTTTTCACCACCAAATTGGTCGGCATAACCATCGGTAAAAACATAAATGGTATCACCTTTTTGCAATTCAATAGTGTGGGTGGTAAATGGTTGTGGATTTTCTACTTTTCCAATAGGCTGTTTGTTGGGTTTAAATTCAATAAGTTCAAAGTTTCCGTCATTGCGAACGCCCAAAGGAAGTGAAGCAATCTGCTCCTTTTGTAGAGATTGCTTTCCCGAGAAATCGGGACAGGCTGTTGCACTTGCAATGACGGGTGGACGAATAATCCAAAGTGGGTTATTTGCTCCTGCGTACTGAAGTAAAGCAATTGTTTCTGAGTTCTTTAACTTCAAATCTCCCATATAGCTATCAGTATCAAACTGCAAACTGCAAAGGGCTATATCCATTCCATCTTTCACTTCTTCTTCGCTTTTTTCGAATTCTTGAATAACAATTTCTCTAGTTTTGTTTAATATTTCTCCAGGGTTTGTTAATTCAAATTCGCGAACAGAACGATTTAACGCATTGTTGCACACAACACTAACCATTGCACCTGGTACACCATGTCCTGTACAATCGGCTGCAGCGAATAAAATCGGTTGTGAGTGATGGGTAATGAGTGATGGGTTCTCATTACTCATCACTCTTGACTCATCACTTTTTACAGACTCCAACCAATAAAAATCACCAGCAACAATGTCTTTTGGTTTGTAAAACACAAAACTTTCAGGCAAAAACTGTTTAATTATCCTATCTGAGGGAAGTATCGCTGCTTGTATTCGTTTGGCATAACTGATTGAATCGAGAATTTCTTTTTGTTTTTCATCTACTAATTTCTTTTGTTCTTCGATAATTGATTTTTGTTTTTTTGTTATTTGCAACCTGTTATATATAAAGATAAAAAACACTGACAAAAGAATTAGCCCAGCAGCAATTGAATAAGTAATAATTTTTTGTTTTGCTTCTCTTTCGGCAATTACTTCCATTTGTTTATTGTGTTCAGCATCTTTAACTGCTTGTTGTTTTTCAAACTCATATTTAGTTTGGAGTTTATATGAAGCTCTGCTAGATTCTTCATTTTTAATACTGTCTTTCATCACAACAGAAAGCTCGAAATAATCCAATGCTTTCGGATAATCTGATAATGATTTATAGATTTTACTTAAAATATAAGCCGATTTTTGAATGTTATCTGGATAACCCATCTCTTTAGATATTGCTAAAGCCAATGCGGCATTTTCTAAAGCTTCTTTTGAGTTTTTATTTATCAATTGCGATTCGGCAACATTAACCAAACCAAATGCACGTCCTTTTTTATCACCTATTTCCTCTCTTAATTTTAAACTTCTTTTGTGATAACTTAATCCTTTAAACGAATTTAATAAATCGTAGATGTTCCCTATATTACTAAACGTGTAAGCTAACCCTTCTTTATCATTAACTTCTTTATACAACTCAGCACTTTTTTCAAAATTATTTAAGGCTTTACTCAATTCTTTTTGACTATAATAAATCGACCCAATATTATTTAACGATTGTGCTATTCCTTTTTTATCGCCAACTTGTTCTCTAATTTTTAAACTTTTTTGAAAATAATCTAAAGTTTTTTCGACATTTCCTAAAGTATTATAAATTGCACCGATATTATTGAGTGTGGTGGCAGAGCCTTCTAAATCATTAAGTGATTCTTGAATTTTTAAACTTTTATGAAAATATAAAATTGCATCAACTAAATTTCCTTGTTGCTCACAATTTACGCCCATGTTATTTATTGAACTTGCTAAAGATTTTAAATATCTCTTTTTTAAGAACAACGTAGGGTTTTCTCCTAATTTTTGTTCAACAAATTTTTTAACTAACACGTTATATTTAACCCAAACATCGTGCATTAAGTTTTCGGTAATAACTTCTAAAGCATCTAGTTTTAAGGTGTCGTGTTTAGCATTGTGGTAAGAATTTAGTGCTGTGTTTAATAAATTTCTATCACTTTCACTAAGTTCAACTAAATTTAACGAATCAATTAAAAAGTAATCTTTATCGCCATAGGTTTGGGAAAATAAGCGATTAAAATGAGCTGGCATCAAAAAGATGTAAAAGAATACAACAATGTATTTTATCAACCTCATTTTTTATAAAATTAAGAATTGGTATTTAGGCATTAAAAAAAAGCCTTACTAGTGTAAGGCTTTTAGGAATAATTAAAATCCTTTTTCAAACTTTTCCATCGTCCTATCACTTACTCCAGTTGATGAGAAACCACCATCGTGATATAAGTTTTGCATAGTAACATATTTAGTAAAATCTGAAAACATTACAATACAGTAATTTGCACAATCTAAAGTTGGTGCATTTCCTAAAGGTGAATTGTAATCAGCAAAATTATACAATGAATCAAATCCTTTAATACCACCACCAGCAGTTGTTTTAGTTGGCGATTGAGAAATGGTATTTACTCTTACTTTTTTATCAACACCATAATAATAACCAAAAGTTCTAGCAATAGATTCTAGCAACGATTTTGCATCCGACATATCGTTATAGCCAGGTATTGATAATTGTGCGGCAATAAATGAAAGTGCTAAAATAGAACCCCATTCATTCATGATGTCTTTTTCTTTTGCAATTTTCATTACTTTGTGAAAAGAAATGGCTGAAATATCCATTGCTTTATCATAAAAATCATAATTGGCTTCTGTGTAATGAATTTTTTTTCTCACATTGATTGACATCCCAATGGAGTGTAAGATAAAATCGATTTTACCAAATTTTTCTTGAGCTTTATTAAATAAGTTGTCTAAATCTTCGATTGAAGTAACATCAGCAGGAACTACATCTGAATTTGTTTTTTTGGCTAATTCATTTAATTCACCCATTCTTAATGCTATAGGTGCATTTGTTAAGATGAATTCTGCACCCTCTTCATGTGCTCTTTCTGCAACTTTCCATGCTATAGAGTTTGAATTTAATGCACCGAAAATAATTCCTTTTTTACCTTTTAATAAATTGTTCGACATAATAATTGAAGTATTAATATTTTATTGTTTTCTTTCTTTTTGCTGTTGCTGATTTTTTATGAAATTTTTGTCCAGACCCAGCTCCAATTTGACCAGCAGTAGCTCCTCTTCGATGTGGGTTGCACGAAAATGAAATCATACTAAAGAGTATTGAAAAAATTAATGCTCCAATGATTTTATTTTTTGTACTTATCATTATCTAAATCAATTCCACAAATATATCAATTTGAAATAAGATTTTTAGCATTTTCTAATGCAGCTTTTGTAAGTTCTTTTCCACTTAACATTTTTGCAATTTCATTTATCTTCCCTTCTTGGTCTAAAATAGCGATATCTGTAATGGTTTTATGGTCTTTTAATTCTTTAAAAATTTTAAAATGGTTAGTGCCTTTTGCTGCTACTTGTGGCAAATGCGTAATGGTAATAATTTGAATATCGTTCGACATCTGTTTCATAATATTTCCCATTTTATCTGCGATATCGCCTGAAACTCCAGTATCAATTTCATCAAAAATTATGGTAGATAAATTTTTACTTTTTGCTAAAATAGATTTTATGGTTAACATTACTCGAGAAATTTCTCCTCCTGAAGCTATTTTATTAATTTCTTCGGGTTCAAAACCTTTGTTTGCTGAAAATAAAAATTCTATTTTGTCTATTCCTGTGATTTTTAATTCGCCTCCAACTTGTTGCTTAATAATAAAATTTGAATGTGGTAATCCTAACTCCAATAAGTTTTGTTGGATGGATTGTGTAAGTTTTGGAATACTTTCAGCTCTTTTTCTAGAGATATCTTTGGCTTCGCTAAATAATTCATCCGTCAGCTGACGGACCTCTTTTTCTAAATCAAGAATTACATCTTCTATCGATTCAATTTTTGTTAATTCTTGATTAAAATTGTCAAGTAATTTTATCAATTCGTTTGAATTTGTTACCTGACACTTTTTTAATAAAGTATAAATATTATTCAATCGATTACTTATATATTCTGAATTATCGTTATCAAAATTCACATTATCGTTAGACCTAGAAATTTCTCTTGCAACGTCGTCTAATTCTATTAATAAGGTATTTAACCTATCGTAAATTAATTGGTAATCGTTTGACAAATGAGCTATTTTGTTAAACGATTGAAGAATAAGTTTAATATTATTTAATGTGTTTTCTTCGTTTTCTAACAATAACAAATTGGCTTGATGTAATGTTGATTTAATCTCTTCGGCATTGTTTAACAAATCAAGTTGTTCTTCAAGTTGTTGTTGCTCATTTTCTTGAAGTTTTAGTAGTTCTAATTCCTTAACCTGAAATTTTATAAAATCTATTTCTGAATTCGCTTTATTTTCTTTGTTTTTTAAATCAACTAGCTCATTTTTTTTTAATTGGTACATTTTGAAGTTTGCTTCATAAACCTCCAATTCTGGCAAAATACCAGCATAAGAATCGACAACTGTTAGTTGATAATTTCCATTTTTTACCAATAAATTTTGATGTTGAGAATGAATGTTGATGAGTTGTTCTGCTAAATCTTTTACAACGTTTAAATTTACTGGCGTATCATTTATAAAAGCTCTTGATTTTCCTGCTGAAGAAATTTCTCTTCGAATGGTTGTTTCTTCTTCAAAATCCAACTCATTTTCCTTAAAAAAATCTATAAAACTAGTTGGCACCAATTTAAAAACTCCCTCGACAACACATTTTTTTTCTTTATCATTTAATACACCTGTATCTACCCTATTACCTAAAATTAATGATAAAGCTCCTAATAATATTGATTTCCCTGCTCCAGTTTCACCTGTAATTACAGTAAATCCTTTATTAAAATCTAGTTCTAATTTTTCAATGATGGCGTAATTGGTAATGGATAAATGTAACAGCATTTATTTGCCTGATAAAATCTTCTCGTAAATATTCGAATTTGCAGGATTTAGTTTTTTAAGAAGGGGTACTAACTCACTTTTTTCATTTTGAGGTGCTTCATTAAAAAGTTCAACAATTTCATCGGCTTTGGCATTAAAGAAAAACTGTAGTTGAAACGAATTCATGTCATATTTAAAAATACTTTCTAAATTTTTTAGAGATGCCAATACTACTTCTCTACCTTTATTTACATCCGACGACATTACATCAAAACCTAAACGATGGTAATTATACAAAGTTTCTCGAAAAGGCTCATAATTAGGTTTTAATAAATTTTCGACCAACCAATATCTGTTTTTAGTATCTTCAAAGGCTTTCCATCCAACACTTCCTGCATTTTGGGCATTTGATACAATGGTTTGGGCTTTGGTTAAATAAGGGCTGCCACCATTTTTCGAAAAAGTTTCGTAATCTATAGCAAGTATCATATAAACATAAAAAGAAACTACCGAAGTTAAATTTGAAATGTAAGTATTTTCAGAATATTCTAATTGTTCAAACTCGTTAAATGTAAACTCAAAATCTTTATCTATGTGATTGATTAAGGTAGCACTATAAGAAGAGTTAAAAATTGGTCTTCTGGATTGAATTTGTATGGTTGCTTTAAACGAATTAGCTGAAACACGCTCTGTAATATTAATAAGCATGGTGCATTCTATTTTTTCTTGTATTTGATAATTATGATTAGTCCATTTTTTATTGTTTACAAATTCCGAAAGGTTTTTTTGCATCACATCAAAAATACTTTTGTCAGAACCCATAACCTGACTAGAATTTACTTGAAAATTACAATTCAATTCTTGAGCATTCGCAATTTCACTTTTCATTACAAAAAGTGAAACAAGCAGTATTATGTTAAAAATAAACTTCATGAATAATAATTTAGCCCTCCACCTTAATAACTAATAAAATGAAATTCTATTTCTGTAAAGATACAATTTTATTAAAAATGTCTTTAGCAACGTCCGATTTAGATTTCAACTCAAAATTGTCAACGTTGTTGTTTTTATCTATTATCGTTATTTTGTTGGTATCAAATTCAAACCCAGCACCTTTATCGTTTAAGGAGTTTAAGATAATTAAATCTAAATTTTTAGTTGCTAATTTTTTCTTAGCATTTTTCAATTCATTATCTGATTCTAACGCAAATCCAACCAACAATTGTTTTTTCGTTTTAATTGCTCCAACCGATTTTAAAATATCTTGGGTTGGTTCTAATTCAAGTTGCAAAGCAGCGTTATTCTTTTTAATTTTCTGAAGGCTAACGTTTTTTGGCTTGAAATCAGCTACAGCTGCCGACATAATAATAATATCAGCTTTTTTTAAGCTTTTATGTACTTGTGTGTACATTTCTTCTGCTGATTTTACATTAATCCAAGT
>CAYJMI010000090.1:0-4752 GCA_964371285.1 uncultured Vicingus sp.
GATAATGTGAGTTTTGTAAAAGGACCAAAAGCATTACAATTTGCACCAACTACTCAAAATAAAGCCGATTTTTTTGAGGTAAATGAAATAGATACGGTTTTATCATTAAAAGCAGAAACACATAATTTTCCTACTACAGTAGAGCCATTTAATGGTGCTGCAACCGGTTCTGGTGGAGAAATAAGAGATAGAATGGCTGGTGGACAAGGAAGTGTGCCAATGGCTGGAACAGCTGTTTACATGACTGCTTATTCTCGTTTAGAAAAAAATAGAGTGTGGGAAAAAGCAATGGACGAACGTCCATGGTTGTATCAAACCCCATTAGATATTTTAATCAAAGCATCAAATGGTGCTTCTGATTTTGGAAATAAATTCGGACAACCTTTGATAAATGGCTCTGTTTTTACATTTGAACACACTGAGGCTGGAAAGAAGTTTGGTTTCGATAAAGTAATTATGCAAGCCGGAGGTATTGGTTATGGTAAGTTTTCTGATGCTCAAAAACATACACCAAAAAAAGGCGATAAAATTGTTGTTCTAGGTGGTGATAATTATCGAATTGGAATGGGTGGTAGTGCGGTTTCTTCTGTAGCAACTGGAGAGTTTAGCAATTCCATTGAATTAAATGCCATTCAACGCTCTAATCCTGAAATGCAAAAAAGAGTTTGTAACGTAATTCGTGCTTTTTCAGAATCAACTAAAAATCCGATTATTTCCATTCACGACCACGGTGCTGGTGGACATTTAAACTGTTTGTCGGAATTGGTTGAAGAAACTGGTGGAATAATTAATTTAAGAAAATTACCCATTGGTGATACTACGCTTTCTGCAAAAGAAATTGTGGGTAACGAATCCCAAGAGCGTATGGGCTTGGTTATTGAAGAAAAACACCTCGCATTGATGCAAGAAATTGCGGATAGAGAAAGAGCTCCAATGTATGTGGTAGGAGAAATTACTGGCGACCAACGTTTTACTTTTGAGGACAAACAAACTGGACAAAATCCTATTGATTTAAAAATAGAGGATATGTTTGGTAAACCTCCAAAAACAGTAATTACAGACGTTAGAGAGCATGTAAAATATAAAGAAGTAGAATACGATTCAAATAAAGTGAAAGAATATTTGAATCAGGTGTTACAATTAGAGTCGGTTGCTTGTAAAGATTGGTTAACCAATAAAGTGGATCGTTCGGTTACTGGTAAAGTGGCAAAACAACAAACCGTTGGTGAAATTCAATTGCCATTGAATAATTTAGGTGCAGTTGCCCTTGACTATACCGGAAAATCCGGAATAGCTACAGCATTAGGTCATGCTCCAATTGCTTCTTTAATAAATCCAACAAACGGAAGTAAATTGGCTATTGCTGAAGCCTTGACGAACCTTGTTTGGGCACCAATGCCAAACGGAATAAAATCTGTTTCGTTAAGTGCTAATTGGATGTGGCCTTGTAAAAATAAAGGTGAAGATGCAAGATTGTATGAAGCAGTTGAATCGGTAAGCACATTTGCTTGCGATTTAGGATTGAATATTCCAACAGGAAAAGATTCTTTGTCGATGGTTCAAAAATATAAAGACGATAAAGTTTATGCACCTGGAACTGTAATTATTACAGCTTCTGGGGAAGTAACTGATGTAAAAAAGATAGTAGAACCTTTGTTGGTGGTTAATGAAGAAACTTCATTAATTTACATTGATTTTTCTGAAGATAAGTTCCAATTGGGAGGCTCTGCTTTTGCTCAAATAGTGAATAGAATTGGAACTACAGCACCAAATATTAACGACCATAAATATTTTGCCAGAGCTTTTGATGCGGTACAGCAATTGATAAAAGAAGGTAAAATTCTTTCTGGTCACGATATTTCTTCTGGTGGTTTAATTACTACCATGTTAGAAATGAACTTCGGAAATACCTCAGGCGGATTAAATATTAATTTAGATTCGTTTGATGAGGCTGATTTTATTAAAATTTTGTTCAATGAAAATCCAGCAATTCTGATTCAAGTAAACGATAGCGATAAAGTAGTGTCTGAATTAGGTAGAAAAGGAATTCATGCTCACATTATTGGAAAACCTACTTTATATAGAGAAATTACCATCAAACACAAAGGAGCTAAACTGAATTTTGATATTGAAGAATTAAGAGAAGTATGGTTTAAAACGTCATACTTGTTAGATAAAAATCAATCGACAGAAAAATATGCGACCGAACGTTTCAATAATTATAAGGAATACAAATTATACTACAAATTTTCTCAACACTTTAAAGGAAGTTTATCGGATTATGGAGTAGGGCATGGCAGAAAAAATAAAACAGGAGCAAAGGCAGCTATTATTAGGGAGAAAGGTGTAAACGGTGACAGAGAAATGGCATACTCTTTATTCTTGGCTGGTTTTGATGTTAAAGATGTTCACATGACTGATTTAATTTCAGGAAGAGAAGATTTGTCGGATATAAATATGATTGTATTTGTGGGTGGATTCTCTAATTCCGATGTGTTAGGTTCAGCAAAAGGTTGGGCAGGAGCATTTTTGTTTAACCCAAAAGCAAAACAAGCGTTAGATAATTTCTATGCACGAAAAGATACGTTGAGTTTAGGAGTTTGCAACGGTTGCCAATTGATGATGGAATTAGGTTTAGTAAAATCTAAAGGAAAAACACAACCTATGCACCATAATGTTTCGGGCAAATTTGAATCTACCTTTTTGGGTGTAACAGTACAAGATAATAAATCTGTTTTATTGTCGTCGTTAGCAGGAAATAGTTTAGGAATATGGGTAGCACATGGCGATGGCCGTTTTATGTTTGAAGGCGAAGAAACTGATTACAACATAGCATTAAAATACAATTACGATAATTACCCAGGTAACCCAAACGGCTCAGAATACAATACTGCTGGTATAGTTTCCGATTGTGGTCGCCATTTGGCAATGATGCCTCACTTGGAGCGTATTATTTTCCCTTGGCAAGCACCATATTATCCGAGTAATAAAAAGAACGACGAAGTTACTCCTTGGTTCGAAGCATTTGTAAATGCTCGAAAATGGGTGGAAACGGTGAGTAAATAGTTTAGATAAACCCTAATTTTATATTGTTTTGGTGAATATATTCACTAAAAATAGTAATATTTGGTGAATACATTCACCAAATATTACTATTTTTGTATAAAATAACTTATAGAATGATAGCAAGAACTTTAACAAAAATTGTTGGTAGCAAACTTTTTAAGGGAAAAGCAATAGTATTGATTGGATCAAGGCAGGTAGGAAAAACAACTTTGATTAAAGAGTTGTTGAGTCCCAATCCATATCTTTTTCTGAATGGAGACGATCCTATAGTTAGAAGTAAGTTAACAAATCCATCAAGTGAAGACCTTAAAACTATACTTGGTAATTCTAAGATAGTATTTATTGATGAAGCTCAGAGAATAGAGAATATAGGTATTACTTTAAAAATTATTCACGACCAATTTAAGGAGGTACAACTTTTGGTTAGTGGGTCATCGGCATTTGAATTAAAAAATGAGATGAACGAACCACTTACAGGGAGAAAATGGGAATATAACTTGTATCCAATTTCTTACGAAGAATACGAAAAACAATTTGGATATATTGCTGCTCAAAGTGATTTGGAGAATAGATTAATATATGGGTTTTATCCTGATATCATTAATAATAAAGGTAGCGAAGTTGAGCTGCTAAATCAACTAACAGAGAGTTATTTGTATAAAGATATTTTATCTTATGCAAACATTAAAAAACCAGATGTGCTTGAAAAAATACTTCAAGCATTGGCTTTTCAAGTGGGAAATGAAGTGAGTTTTAATGAAATTGCACAATTGGTTGGAGTTGACAAAAATACGGTAGGCAATTATATTCGCTTATTGGAGTTGGGTTATGTGGTTTATGCTCTCCCTTCGTTTAGTAGAAATTTGAGAAATGAGATAAAAACCAATAAAAAATATTATTTCTATGATAATGGTATCAGAAATGCATTAATTCAGAATTTTAACCCTATTGAATTCAGAAATGATATTGGTGCTTTATGGGAGAATTTTCTAATAGGCGAACGATTGAAAAGAAATCATTATCATTTAAAATATGCCAATAGTTTTTTTTGGAGAACCATACAACAACAAGAGGTAGATTATGTGGAAGAAAAAGGTGGTAAAATACATGGCTTTGAGTTTAAATGGAATCCAAAAGCGAAAGTAAAATCGCCCAAAAACTTTATTGCAGCTTACGATGCTTCGTTTACAGTGATTAACAAAGATAATTTTCATGATTTTGTTTGTTCTGAAGTTTTGTAAATGCTCGTAAATGGGTGGAAATGGTAAATAAATAAAAACAATAAAGGGATTCGATTGAATCCCTTTTTTAGTTTTAAGCCTCAGCAGTTGGTCCACCAAAGTTGAGTGGAATACCACCAGCTTCAATGTCTTTAATTTTACCGTTTTTTGCTTCAAACTTATGTATGTTGTCTTGTAATGCAAGCAACAAACGTTTGGCATGTTCGGGAGTCATTAAAATTCTCGATTTTACTTTTGCTTTTGGTACACCCGGCATTACTCTAATAAAGTCGATTACAAACTCAGAATTGGAGTGGCTTATAATAGCAAGGTTTGAATATATTCCTTCAGCAATTTCTTCGGTTAACTCAATGTTTAACTGATTGTCGTTTTGTTTTTCGCTCATGTTTTTAAAGTTTGAAGTCCGAAGACCGGAGTCTGGAATCAGAAGTGTTTTCCGACTTCC
>CAYJMI010000090.1:4762-14121 GCA_964371285.1 uncultured Vicingus sp.
TCCGAAGACCGAAGTAACTACAGTCTTCGGACTTCGGTCTTCCGTCTTCTAAATTAATCTTCTACGATTACTTCTTTTTTAGCAGATAAAAGTTGATTGTAATCTTCTTTGTTACCAACTATGTAGTCTCTAAACTCACGTAGTCCTGTACCAGCTGGTATTAATTTACCAACAATTACATTTTCTTTTAATCCTAACAAATCATCAGTTTTACCTCTAACAGCGGCTTCGTTCAATACTTTTGTAGTTTCTTGGAACGATGCAGCAGAAATAAAGCTATCGGTTTGTAACGAAGCCCTAGTAATACCTTGAATAATTGCACTTGAAGTAGCTGGAACAGCTTCTCTAGCGGCAACTATTTTTTTATCCATTCGTTTCAATTTAGAATTTTCGTCTCTAAGTTGACGTAGTGATAAAATTTGTCCAAGTTTTAATACATCAGAATCGCCATTATCAGTAATAATCATTTTATCATAAATCCAGTCGTTTTCAGTCATAAAATCAAGCTTGTTAACGATTGAATTTTCTAAGAATGAAGTATCTCCTTGGTCAACAATAAATACTTTTCTCATCATCTGTCTAACGATAACTTCAAAATGTTTATCGTTAATTTTTACACCTTGTAAACGGTAAACTTCTTGAACTTCGTTTACAATATATTCTTGAACAGCAGTTGGTCCTTTAATCGCAAGAATATCAGATGGAGTAGTAGAACCTTCAGATAATGGAGAACCAGCTTTAACGAAATCATTTTCTTGTACAAGAATATGTTTAGATAAGTTTACTAAGTATTTAGCAACTTGTCCACTTTTCGATTCAATAATAATTTCTCTATTACCTCTTTTAATTTTACCAAAAGAAACAATTCCATCAATTTCAGTAACTACAGCAGGATTTGAAGGATTTCTTGCCTCAAATAATTCTGTTACTCTAGGTAAACCACCCGTAATATCGGAAGATGAACCAGAAACTCTAGGAATTTTTACTAAGATATCACCACCATTTACTTTATCACCTTCATTAACAATAATGTGAGAGCCTACTGGTAAGTTGTATGTTCTTAATAATTCTTTTTTACTGTTTACAATAGTAAGTACAGGAATTTTCTTTTTGTCTTTAATTTCTGAAATTACTTTTTCAGTAAATCCTGTTTGTTCATCCGATTCTTCTTTATAAGTAACACCTAATTCAAAGTTTTCGAAAGCAACAATACCATCAACCTCAGTAAGGATTACAGCATTGTAAGGATCCCATTCACAAATTTTAGTTCCTTTGGTTATTTTTTGTCCGTTTTCAACAAATATTTGAGAACCGTAAGGAATGTTGTTTGTTGTTAAAACAACTCCTGTTTTAGCATCAACAATTTTCATCTCAGCCGAACGACCTATAACATAAGTATCAGTACCAGTTTTAGATTTTTTATCAATTGTTCTTAATTCTTCAACTTCAACTTTACCATCGTATTTAGCTACAATGTTGTTTTCACCTGTAATTTTAGAGGCAGTACCACCAATGTGGAATGTTCTAAGTGTTAACTGTGTACCTGGCTCACCAATTGACTGAGCAGCAATAACACCAACAGCTTCACCTTTTTGAACCACTCTACCAGTAGCTAAATTTCTTCCATAACATTTAGCACAAACACCTCTTTTTAACTCGCAAGTTAAAACTGAACGTATTTCTACTTCATCAATATCAGCATCAATTATAGTTTGAGCAATGTCTTCATTAATTAATTCACCAGATTCAACTAATAATGCTTCTGTTTTTGGATGGTAAATATCATGAACACTTGATCTTCCAATAATTCTATCGAATAAAGATTCAACAACTTCATCATTGTTCATTAAAGAAGTTGCAATTAAACCTCTTAATGTTCCACAATCTGGTTCAGTAATAACTACATCTTGTGCAACATCTACTAATCTTCTAGTTAAGTAACCAGCATCAGCAGTTTTAAGAGCCGTATCTGCTAAACCTTTACGAGCACCGTGAGTAGAAATAAAATACTCTAACACCGAAAGACCTTCCTTAAAGTTAGATAAAATTGGGTTTTCAATAATTTCTTGACCGCTTGAACCAGATTTTTGTGGTTTAGCCATCAATCCCCTCATACCCGACAACTGACGAATTTGTTCCTTAGAACCCCTTGCACCAGAATCAAACATCATATAAATAGAGTTAAATCCTTGGTTATCGGTTTTCAAACGATTCATTAACGTGTTTGTTAATCGTGTATTGGTATGTGTCCAGATATCAATAATTTGGTTGTAACGTTCGTTATTAGTAATAAAACCCATGTTGTAGTTACTCATTACTTCTTCTACTTGTACGTTAGCATCAGCAATCATGGTTTCTTTTTCTGGTGGAATCATAATATCATCTAAATTAAATGATAAACCACCTTTAAAAGCCATGTTGTATCCTAAAGTTTTAATATCATCCAAGAACTGAACTGTTCTGGATGTACCACTAATTTTTAAGATTTTACCAATGATATCTCTTAACGATTTTTTAGTTAAAAGTTCGTTAACATAACCAACTTCTTCAGGAACCATTTCGTTAAAAATAACTCTACCAACGGTAGTGTCGATAATTTTCTCAACTATTTTACCATTCTCAATATCTTTAGTTCTTACTTTGATACAAGCATGTAAATCGGCTTTTCCTTCGTTGTTAGCAATAATAACTTCTTCTGGTGAATAAAATGTTTTTCCTTCACCTTTAACTACTTCTTCTTTTGTAGTTCTTCTTTCTTTAGTAATATAATATAATCCAAGTACCATGTCCTGAGAAGGAAGTGTTACTGGAGTACCATTTGCAGGGTTTAGAATGTTATGAGAAGCTAACATTAATAATTGAGCTTCTAAAATTGCTGCGTTACCCAAAGGTAAGTGAACAGCCATTTGATCACCATCGAAATCCGCATTAAAAGCAGTACAAACTAATGGGTGTAATCTAATAGCTTTTCCTTCAATTAATTTTGGTTGGAAAGCTTGAATACCTAATCTGTGTAATGTAGGAGCCCTGTTAAGTAATACTGGATGCCCTTTTAATACACTTTCTAAAATATCCCAAACTACAGGTTCTTTTTTATCTACAATTTTTTTAGCAGATTTCACTGTTTTTACAACACCTCTTTCAATCAATTTTCTGATGATAAATGGTTTGTAAAGCTCAGCAGCCATGTCTTTTGGGATACCACATTCGTGCAGTTTTAAATCTGGTCCAACAACAATTACCGAACGAGCTGAATAATCAACACGTTTTCCTAATAAGTTTTGACGGAAACGTCCAGACTTACCTTTTAAACTGTCGGAAAGTGATTTTAAAGCTCTGTTTGCATCTGTTTTAACAGCACTAGATTTTCTAGAATTGTCGAACAATGCATCAACAGATTCTTGCAACATACGTTTTTCATTACGTAAAATTACATCTGGAGCTTTAATTTCAATTAATCTTTTTAAACGATTGTTTCTGATGATAACTCTTCTGTATAGGTCATTCAAATCAGAAGTTGCAAATCTACCACCATCAAGAGGAACTAAAGGTCTTAATTCTGGTGGAATAACTGGCACAACTCTAACAATCATCCATTCAGGTCTGTTATCAATAGTTAGATTTGCAGATCTAAATGCCTCAACAACTTGAAGTCTTTTTAATGCTTCATTTTTTCTTTGTTGTGAAGTTTCTGTATTTGCTTGATGTCTTAAGTTATATGATAAATCATCTAAATTTAAACGTTTTAGTAATTCATACAATGCTTCAGCACCCATTTTAGCTATAAACTTGTTAGGGTCGTTATCATCAAGGTATTGGTTTTCTTTTGGAAGAGCATCAAGAATGTCTAAATATTCTTCTTCAGATAAAAAGTCAAGATATTGTACAGGTTCACCTTCTGCATTCATAGCAGTAGCGGCGTTAATTACAACATATCTTTCGTAATAGATTATCATATCCAATTTCTTGGTTGGTAAGCCTAAAAGATAACCAATTTTGTTTGGTAATGATTTGAAATACCAGATATGTGCAACAGGAACAACAAGGTTGATGTGTCCCATTCTTTCTCTACGTACTTTTTTCTCAGTTACTTCAACACCACATCTATCACAGATAATTCCTTTATATCTGATTCTTTTATATTTACCACAGTGACATTCCCAATCTTTAACAGGTCCAAAAATTCTTTCGCAAAATAAACCATCTCTTTCTGGTTTATATGTTCTATAGTTAATGGTTTCAGGTTTTAATACTTCACCACTTGATCGTTCTAAAATTGATTCTGGAGAAGATAAACTGATGGTAATTTTTGTAAAATTACTGTCGGTATTATTATCGTGCTTAAAAGCCATATTATTAAGGTATTAGAATGTTATTATTAATGAAAAGCTATGTTTAGAGATAAACCTCTTAATTCGTGTAACAATACGTTAAACGATTCCGGAATACCTGGTGCAGGCATAGGGTCTCCTTTAACAATTGCTTCGTAAGCTTTTGCTCTTCCTTTTACATCATCCGATTTAATGGTCAGAATTTCTTGTAAGATGTTAGCTGCTCCAAATGCTTCTAGAGCCCAAACCTCCATCTCTCCAAAACGTTGACCACCAAATTGTGCTTTACCACCAAGCGGTTGTTGTGTAATTAATGAGTATGGTCCGATTGAACGAGCGTGCATTTTGTCGTCGATTAAGTGGCCTAATTTTAACATATAAATTACACCAACAGTAGCAGTTTGGTCAAATCGTTCACCAGTTCCTCCGTCATATAAGTATGTTTTACCATATTGTGGAATTCCAGCTTTGATACAATATTGATTAATTTCTTCAACTGAAGCACCATCAAAAATTGGTGTTGCAAATTTTTGTCCTAGTTTTTGACCAGCCCAACCTAATACAGTTTCATAAACCTGTCCTAAGTTCATCCTAGAAGGTACACCAAGTGGATTTAAAACGATATCTACTGGAGTTCCATCTTCTAAGTATGGCATGTCTTCTTCTCTTACAATATTAGCAACAATACCTTTGTTACCATGACGACCAGCCATTTTATCACCAACTTTAAGTTTTCTCTTTTTAGCCAAATAAACTTTAGCTAATTTGATAATTCCAGCAGGTAATTCGTCTCCAACAGATAAAGCATATTTTTTTCT
The DNA here is from genome assembly GCA_964371285.1 of uncultured Vicingus sp. GTDB lineage: Bacteria > Bacteroidota > Bacteroidia > Flavobacteriales_E > Vicingaceae > Vicingus. The sequence goes on from CAYJMI010000090.1 coordinate 9,912, forward strand.
TTTTGATACACCAAGAATTTCGTTTGCTTTAATATTGTAGTTGTTTAAAAGTACTTTTACTAAATCATTGATTTCGTCACTTGTTGTCCAGTTTTTAGAATCAATAAAGCCATAATCCGCTATTTTTTCTAATATTTTGATGGTAAATTTTGTTCCTTTTGGAACAATTTCTTCGCTATAATAATTTACTACGCCTTGACAAGTTTTTCCATTAACAATAGTATAAAGTTTGTCGATTAACTCTTTTTTAAGATCCGACATTTCTTTATTAAATTCTGCATCTAATTGAGAAATAATGTTCTTTTCGTCAGCTCTTGTTTTTCGGTCTTTAACAGCTTTTTCAAACAGTTTTTTATCGATAACAACACCTTTTACTGATGGTCTAATTTTTAAAGAAGCATCTTTTACATCTCCAGCTTTATCACCAAATATGGCTCTTAAAAGTTTTTCTTCAGGAGTTGGATCTGTTTCTCCTTTTGGAGTAATTTTTCCAATTATTATATCGCCTTCTTTAACTTCAGCTCCTATTCTAATGATTCCATTTTCATCCAAGTCTTTTGTAGCATCTTCACTTACGTTAGGTATATCAGCTGTCAATTCTTCTAAACCACGTTTTGTATCTCTAACTTCTAAAGAAAACTCTTCAATATGAATTGATGTAAAAATATCATCTTTTACAACTTTTTCAGAAATTACAATCGCATCCTCAAAGTTATATCCTTTCCAAGGCATGAACGCAACTTTAAGGTTTCTTCCCAAAGCAAGTTCACCATCTTGTGTAGCATATCCTTCACAAAGTACTTCACCTTTTTTAACTCGTTGTCCTTTTTTAACAATAGGAGTAAGGTTAATACATGTGTTTTGATTTGTTTTTCTAAAAGTTGCTAATTGATAAGTTTTAACATCACCATCGAAACTAACTAATTTTTCTTCATCCGTTTTATCGTAACGAATAGAAATTTCACTTGCATCAACATATTCCACAACTCCATCAGCTTCAGCATTTACCAATACTCTCGAATCTTCGGCAACTCTGCCTTCTAAGCCTGTACCGACAATTGGAGCTTCGGCTCTCATTAATGGAACAGCTTGACGCATCATGTTCGACCCCATCAAGGCACGGTTGGCATCATCATTTTCTAAGAAAGGAATTAATGATGCAGCAATAGATGCAATTTGATTTGGAGCAACATCCATTAAATGGAGGTTTGCTGGTTCTGTTACTGGAAAATCACCTTCTAATCTAGACTTAACTTTATCAGATAAGAAATTTCCTTTGTCATCAATTACCGCATTTGCTTGTGCAATAATTTTTTTCTCTTCTTCTTCAGCACTTAAGTAAATTACGTCAGTATCAAATTGAACTTTACTATTAAGAACTTTACGATAAGGAGTTTCAATAAATCCTAATTTATTCACTTTTGCATAAACACAAAGTGAAGAAATAAGCCCAATATTAGGTCCCTCAGGAGTTTCAATAGGACAAAGTCTGCCGTAATGAGTGTAGTGAACGTCACGTACCTCAAAACCAGCTCTTTCTCTTGATAAACCACCTGGTCCTAATGCTGATAATCTTCTTTTGTGCGTAATCTCAGACAATGGATTAGTTTGATCCATAAATTGAGATAACTGATTCGTTCCGAAGAATGAATTAATTACAGAAGAAAGTGTTTTTGCATTAATTAAGTCAGAAGGAGTAAATACTTCGTTATCTCTAACGTTCATTCTTTCTCTAATGGTTCTTGCCATTCTTGAAAGACCAACACCAAATTGGTTGTGTAATTGCTCACCAACTGTTCTTACTCTTCTATTACTTAAGTGGTCAATATCATCAACTATTGTTTTTGAGTTAATTAACTCAATTAAATATTTAATGATAGAAATAATATCTTCTCTTGAAAGCGTTCTCACGTTTTCATCGATATTTAAACCTAATTTTTTGTTGATTCTAAAACGACCAACTTCACCTAAATCGTATCTAGTTTCAGAGAAAAATAATTTGTCGATAACACCACGAGCTGTTTCAACATCTGGTGGTTCTGCATTTCTCAATTGACGATAAATGTGTTCAACAGCTTCTTTTTCTGAGTTAGAAGGATCTTTTTGTAAGGTATTATAAATAATGGCATAATCTGCCGAGTTAACATCTTCTTTATGTAAAATGATAGTTTTTGAGCCAGAATCAACAATTTCATCGATATGATCTTTATCGATAATAGTTTCACGGTCAATAATCACTTCATTTCTTTCGATAGAAACAACTTCACCAGTATCTTCATCTACGAAATCTTCAATCCATGTTTTTAATACACGGGCAGCTAATTTTCTACCAATCGTTTTTTTAAGACCTGCTTTACTAACTTTTACTTCGTCAGCTAAATCAAATAATTCTAAGATCTCTTTATCAGTTTCGTAACCGATAGCTCTAAATAATGTAGTAACAGGTAATTTTTTCTTTCTATCAATATAAGCATACATTACGTTGTTTATATCGGTAGCAAATTCTATCCAAGAACCTCTAAAAGGAATTACTCTTGCAGAATATAGTTTTGTTCCGTTAGCGTGTCGGCTTTGACCAAAGAACACACCTGGTGATCTGTGTAGTTGAGAAACAATAACTCTCTCAGCACCATTAATCACAAATGTTCCTTTTGGAGTCATGTAAGGAATGGTTCCTAAATAAACATCCTGAACGATTGTTTCAAAATCCTCGTGTTCAGGATCTGTACAATACAATTTCAATTTTGCTTTTAATGGAACACTATAAGTTAATCCTCTTTCAATACATTCTTCGATAGCGTATCTTGGTGGATCAACAAAGTAGTCTAGAAATTCTAAAACGAATTGATTTCTAGCATCAGTAATAGGGAAATTTTCACTGAACACTCTAAATAATCCTTCTTGTTCTCTGTTTTCAGGAGTTGTGTCTAATTGAAAATAACTTTGAAAAGATTTAAGTTGTATATCTAAAAAATCAGGATAAGTTAACCGATTTTTTGTTGAACCAAAATTTATTCTTTCTTCCTTTTGGTTTTTAACTAACGTTTTATTCATTAGGTTTGAATGAGTTTAGTTACTATTAATAGTTGAACCTTAATACAAAATAAGGCTTTTTTTACTATAACTCTTTGTAAATCATCACGCCTTGGCGTGACTCAGTTTTCCATTCACGAGGAGTATATAAGCACAAAATGGTTTAGACCTTTTCTGCAAGCAGAATAGGTCTAAACCTTAGTTTTTATAAGTTGAAATTATTTAATTTCAACTTCAGCTCCTGCTTCTTCTAATTGTGTTTTAAGAGCAGTTGCTTCATCTTTAGTAACGCCTTCTTTTAACGCTTTTGGTGCAGCATCTACTAAATCTTTAGCTTCTTTTAAGCCTAAACCAGTAAGTTCTTTTACTAATTTAACAACGCCTAATTTAGCTTGTCCACCACTTTTAAGAATTACATCAAAAGTTGTTTTTTCTTCAGCACCAGCAGCGTCTCCACCACCAGCAGCAGGTCCAGCTACGGCTACAGCAGCAGCAGCAGGTTCGATACCATATTCACTTTTTAAGATTCCAGCTAATTCGTTAACGTCTTTTACTGTTAAGTTTACTAACTGTTCTGCAAGGTCTTTTAAATTTGCCATTTTATTTTTGATTTAAAATTTTTAAAATTAATTAATTGATTTGAGTGCGAATTAGTTTTTATTCAGGTCGCTCTGAAAGTGTTTTAACAATACCTGCTATTTTACCACCGCCTGATTGTAATGCGGAAATAACATTTTTAGCTGGAGATTGTAATAAAGCAATAATATCACCGATTAATTCTTCTTTAGATTTAAGTGCAACTAGTGCATCTAAATTAGCATCACCAATAAAAATTGCTTGGTCGATAAAAGCTCCTTTAAGTAGAGGTTTCTCACTTTTTTTACGGAATTCTTTAATTAGTTTAGCAGGACCATTACCTGTTTCTGCAAACATAATTGAAGTATTACCTTTTAATGAAACATATAATTCGTCGTAATTTCCTTCGGCCCTTTCTAGAGCTTTTTTAAGAAGAGAATTTTTTACAACTTCCATTTGTATGTTACCACTAAAGCAAGATCTTCTCAACTTTGAAGAGTTTTCTGCGTCTAAACCAGCGATATCTGCTAAATAAAAAATATTAGCGTTATTTAACCTTACAGTTAAATCGTCAACGAACTGGTTTTTTTCTTCTTTAGTC
>CAYJMI010000091.1:0-14052 GCA_964371285.1 uncultured Vicingus sp.
ATGGAATACGCCATGTTCTCTTCATCATTCTTTATGTGCTTTTACACGTGGCTATTTCATCCCATTGAAATTAAACGTCTAATGTAATAAATTTTATTGAAATATACTCAAACTTATTAGCTTTTCAGAAGAAAAGATTATTAGTTTGAGTTATGCCGCAACCGAAATGCCTTTTATTTTTTGAATCCCGAGTACTTGGGATAGTAGCGGTATAAAATGAAAAACTACGGTTTAATAATAATCTCCTTTGTTATTCTATTCGGAATTCCATTGGTTAAAAAAGTAACCGTAAAACTTCCTTTGAGGTTTACGTCACTTCTTTTAATTAAAATTGAAGTTGGTTCAAATGGCTGAATGGGTTCTGTTGGAAAAACGGCTTCAAAACCTAATGGATTAAATTCAGCAACAAAAATTTTAAGTGGTGCTTCGCCATTATTGATAATATTGAATTTTTTCTCTAATTCATTGGCTCCAAAAGTTAATACCGTGTCTTTAAAAGTTAATAATGGTAATTTTTCCAACTCCGAACCATCTAATGCAACTCCAACCGTATCGGTAACAGCTATGGCAATAATTTCTATTTTTCGCTCTACTGCTGCTCCAGGGCTATAAACCGAATTTCGCATATCTTCTAAATCATCACTAATTTCTTTCGATTGATATTCACCAAAAGGCACTTTGGTAAAAGTTAACAACCCACCATTTGCTGCTGTACCGTTGATGTAAGGCAAAATTTTACCATTTTCATACTCACTCAAATAGTTGATTAAACTCGATATTCTACGCAAAGTTAAGTTAACGTTGTAATCTGACTTAGAAAGCGGACTGGCAAATCCTTTTATGGTTAGTGCCACCTGTTTTCCGGCATCTAATTCTTTTATCAATAATGGTGTAAACATTTCCAAATCTTTTCCGCCTTTATCAATGTAACTACTGAATAAATCTTCGATATCTACCAATGCATCATCTTTTTCTACCCCTTTTAATCCGCTGGAATATTCTTTTTTGTATTCGTTGTAAAGCTTGGTGTATTCTTTATAAGTTGAAAGGTAATTTAAAGTCGTGAGTGTATCTCTCGAACGAGGATTTGGGTGGTCGTTGTGGAAATATAATTTTACAGGTAAATACCTGTTTAATTCTTCTAAAGTAGTGAAGGTAGTTTTTATGGTATCAGGTATTTCATAATAATAAATATCATTACAACAGGTTTCTCCTTTTTTGGTATATGAACCTTTTCTGTTTGAGGTAATTAATGCTGTATTGTTTTTGATGGAATAATAAAAATCGTTGGTACTAGTGTTTAAAGGGAAACCTACATTTTTAATTTTTTGAAAAGTATTCAAATCGGTTTTAACACTAAAAATATCAAAGCCTCCCAATCCCTCATGCCAGTTCGAACTAAAATACAACATCGAATCTTTTACATCGTAAAACGGAGTTATTTCATCTTCAATACTGTTTACTACTGCTCCTGCATTTTTAGGTGTTTGAAATTGACCGTTTTCATTCACACTATACCAAATGTCCATCATTCCCTTTCCTCCTTCTCGGTTAGATGAGAAAAACAGGATTTCTTTTCCGTTCAGTTCTGTGATATAAGGCTGTGTAGTACTTGCTGTTGCATGATTAACCGTTGTTACTTCGTAAGCAGTTCCAAAATCGTTATCTACAAAAGGAATTGCAAATATTTTACAATGCAAATTTCTGTCGCATTTGTTGTAGTAAAACGCATTTCCCTTTACATTCATACACCCGTTGGCAACATGATAACCTTTTTCATTTATTTTTTCTTCTAATTTTTTATCAGCCAACCAATTATCTCCTGTTCTGTTACCAGTAAATAATTTTACCAGATAATACGAAGTATCGGTAACTTCATTGTTGTCTTTCATTTTTTCGTCACGAAGCGAAGAATAAACCAACGACGAATCGTTTAACAAAGTAGCTCCCAATTCACTATCGTAAGTATTTATAGAGTTACCCATGTTTTTGATGTCAACAGGCAACGAATCTTTACGGAGTTGAATGGCTTTTTCGCACGATTTTATCTCTTGTTCTACTTTTTGATAATGATAGCTTTTTTTGTCTTTAAAAAAACGTTTCGCTCGTTTAAAAAACTTTTTGGCTTCGTTATATTCTCCATTGTATTTTAGCATGGTAGAATACCAAAAAGGTGCTAAAGGATAGAGTTTTCCCATGTCTTTTCGGTAAATGGTGTTGTAATACCATTCTGCTTTGGCATAATCGTTATACAAACGTAACGATTCGGCATATTTGTAAACTACATCGAGATAAGCAGAATCCAAATCCATAGCATCTCTATACCATTTGCTTGCTCCGTAATAATCTCCTTCCAAAAAAAGCTGGTCGCCAACTTTAATCAATTGCTTTTGCGATTGAGCAGAAACGCCAACAACAAACACAGGCAAGAAAGCAATAAATAACCAAGACCTCTTCATGAATAGAATTTTACTCGGTTAAAAGTAATAAATAATTGAATAATGTAATAATTATATAATTACAGCCTAATCCACTTTATTCGCTCTATTTCTTAAATAAGCAATAACGGCAATAACCAAAATTACTACAACTGTGATGGGAACAAATGTAGGAATTGGAACCGGGTCACCTTTGGCATAAGAATGTAAACCAGACAAATAATAATTAACTCCAAAATAGGTCATGATAACCGTACTAAAACCTAAAAGAGAAACCAAATTAAACAAGTATTTTCCGTTGGCTTTAGGTATAAAACGCAAGTGTAAAATCATGGCATAAATCAATACAATTACCAAAGCCCATGTTTCTTTTGGATCCCAACCCCAATACCTGCCCCAGCTTTCGTTTGCCCAAACGCCACCCAAAAACGTTCCAACGGCTGCCATAAAAACACCAACAATTAACGTCATTTCGTTAATATGAGTCAATTCTTTTATGGTATCGGTAATAGTTGATTTGTTGTTTTTGTTTCTTAAAATCATCAAAATCAAGTTCATAAACCCAAGCAAAGCACCCAAACCTAAAAAGCCATAGCTACCGGTAATTATAGCAACGTGTATCATTAACCAATACGATTTTAATACAGGAACCAATGGCGTAATTTCCGGGTCGAGCCAGTTTAAATGAGCCACCATTAAAATTAAAGCTGTTAAAATTGCTGTGGCAGCCAACGTCATTTTTGAAGTTCGTGAAAACAAAAATCCAGCTAAAACGGTTGCCCAACCAATGTAAACCATCGATTCGTAACCGTTACTCCAAGGTGCATGACCTGAAATGTACCAACGTGCAGCTAAACCTAAAGTATGTGAAAAAAACAAAACTCCTAAAATCACTGACAATCCAAAAATGGCTTGTTTTTTCCATTTTTTGGCTTTGAATATATCCATAAACAAAAACACCAACATCAATAACCCAACATACAAGTAATATTGAAACAATCGGGCAAAAATGTTTATTTTGTTATAGGTTATTTCGGCTTCAATTTTCGATTGTGGCGGAATAACTGCTGCACCTTATTTATGTTGGTATTCATCAATATAAGATAAATTGCTATCACCCGAACTCCAATTTTTATTGGTAAACGATTCGTTAATAGACGAAAAATATAGCTGAAGAATTGATTTTACAAATACAGAATCGTTAGATTCGAAATTATTATATTCCAAACTTGAAAACCAAGTGTTGTTTTTGTCGTTTGCTTTTGGAAAAATACGCAACATAGCACCTTGATAAACCAAATAACAAATATTTGCCCGTTCATCAACAGAAATAACTTCTTTATCATATTTGGTACGCTCTGCAGGCTTTTTACGATTGGCTTCTTCGGCATCTTTAGATAAAAGATATTTAAAATCTTTATCGAAAAAATTAATAAATGCGGCATAACCATCCACTGCATTCAGTTTTTTCTCTAAATCGGGATGTTTAACTTTAATCATGGGTTGTTGTTGCCAATAATTAGGATTATACATCATACTCAACAACACCTGATTGGCATCCATGTTATTAAAGGTTTCTTTACGAGAAACTTTACGCAACACCTCTGAAGCCAATGTTTGAATGGGTTTAATTCTACCTCCTACATCTTGTACTAAAATTCTTCCAAATTTTTCGGCATGTTGCTGGTTAATTTCAACATATTCAACTTTGTTGTGAGGTGAATTGGTTTGGGCATTGGAATAACCAACTGTTAATAACAAAAGTAAAATGGTTAATTTTTCTCTATGGGCTCTCATTTTTTTAATGGAATTTCGGAGTGTGTTAAATCTCGATTTTGATGAAATTAAAGTTAAAACCATCCCAAGCATCATTAAAAAATAGCCAATGTAAGTAATGGTTGTACCCCAAAAATCGAAATTCACCGAAAGAACTGTTCCTAACTCATCTTGATCATAAGAAGATTGAAAAAATCGATAACCATCGTAATCCAACACATTGTTCATGTAAATACGTTGCGAAAAGGTTTTTCCTCCTACTCTGTTGTCGATAAGGGTAACTTCACTTTCGTAAGAAGATGGACTCATGGAACCAGGGTACTTTTCTAACTTAAATTTATCCAATTTAATTTCAAATGGAACTAAAATATTTTTTGAACCATAAGCCAACGAAAAATTTAAACCTTCCAACTGAAAAATAGTATTTCGCGAGGTGTAACCTTTTCCTCCAAACAATGTAACTTCTTGAGTTTTGTTGTTACAAGTAACATCGACCACTAAAGCATCTTCTCCTCTTACATTTTTATCAGCAGTAACTTTTTTAACTTCAGCGTTTTGGTGTAATTCTTTTAACACCATTTGAACAGCACCGATGGTATATAATCGTCTGTTTTTAAATTCATGTAACGAATCTCTAACTAAAACTCCTGTTGATTGGTCGTCCATGCTCAAATATTGAATATCATAAGGAGATAACACTGTTAAAACTCCATTTGAATCGGTTATTTTAATAGCATCCGTTAATTTATTGTCATTAAATGAAAGAGGAAACTCTCCAAAAATCTTGGTTTCACCGTCAGCGATAAATTTAGAAACTCGTCCTCCTTCTCCAACGGTAACTATTTCAAGTATTTTTTTTCCATTTTTTGAAGGAAGTACTGTATCAATGGAGTTTGGAATAAACTCTTTAAAATCAACATTAATTTCTTTGCCTTCAAAATTATAATTGATGTTAAACTTCTTGTTATAAAGTGGATTTAAAAGCAACGGTTTATCAAAAGAATATTGCATTTTTTGGTCATCTACTTTAAATTGCAGATACGTTTGTTCAGTAACAATAGTGTTACTTTGTTCTCCCTGTCTGATATGCATTATGCCTTCAAAACCTACATACCTTGTAATTCCTGCTCCAATAAAAATAATGATTAACGCCACATGATAAGTAAGATTAGTCAACTTATCTTTTCGGTACATTTTGTATTTAAAAATGTTTCCTAACAAATTAATGGCTAAAAAAAACATGACCAATTCAAACCAACGTGTTTTAAAAATTACACTTTGAGCAGCTGGAGTACCATAATCGTTTTCGATAAAAGTAGCGACACCAATAGCTGTTGCAAAAATAAAAAGCAACATTGAAGTTAAACGAGTAGAAAACAATATATTTTTAATGGAAGTAAGCATTTTTAAATAAGTTTTAGAACACAAAATTAGTTAATTTTGAATCAATTTTAAGTTAAATCTTCACAATTGAATTCGACCAAAACCGTAAGTTTTATTGGGGCAGGAAATGTAGCAACACATTTGGCAAAAGCGTTGTATAAAAACAATTTTTTAATTAAACAGGTTTTTAGTAAATCGTTTACAAATGCAAATTCATTAGCTAAAAAAGTAAATGCCCAACCGATTGATTTATTAACTCAACTATCTCCAAATGCCGAAATCTATATCATTGCAGTTCCGGATGATGTTATTGAAAAAGTATTAAAACAATTTCCTTTTAAAAACAAGTTGGTGGTTCATACTTCGGGCATTGTTGGTATTGAACTTTTCGCTAAAAATAGCTTTAGTAATTTTGGTATTTTCTACCCTTTACAAACGTTCAGCAAAAATAAATCTGTTGATTTTACTAAAGTCCCATTTTGTTTGGAAGCGAATACTAAAACAAATTTAAAATCAATTGAGGTTGTTGCTAAATATCTTTCTGACAAAATGTACCATGTCAATTCCGAACAGCGACAATTATTGCATTTAGCGGCGGTATTTGCTTGTAATTTTAGTAACAACATGTATCAAATTGCTTTTGACATTTGCAATAAAAACGCAATAGATTTTGATATTTTGAAGCCATTGATAAAAGAAACTGCTCGCAAAATTGAAGAACACCATCCTATAGATGTTCAAACGGGTCCAGCAATTAGAAAAGATTTAAAAACCATACAAAAACATTTATCTTTGTTAGATAATCAAAAAAATTATCAAGCGATTTATCGCCTAATTACTCAAAACATACAACAAAATCATGATTAATTTTAAAGAACTTTTACCAAAAATAACCACTTTTATTTTCGATGTCGACGGCGTTTTAAGCGATGGCATGGTAACTACCTTGCCCGATGGCGACCAAATACGTAGAATGAATATTAAAGACGGCTACGCCTTGCAATATGCAGTAAAAAAAGGATATAACATTGCCATAATTTCTGGTGGTAGTTCCGAATCTGTCCGTTCACGTTTTACAGGTTTAGGAATTACAGATGTATTTTTAAAAGCGAGTAATAAAATAGAAATTTTTGAGAGTTATCTCAAAGTAAAAAACATTACCAAAGAGCAAGTATTATACATGGGTGACGACATCCCTGATTATCATGTAATGTTACAAAGTGGAGTGGCTACCTGCCCTAAAAATGCTGCTATTGAAATAAAAAATATTTCTCATTACATTTCTGATAAAAATGGTGGACGGGGCTGTGTACGAGATGTGATTGAACAAGTTTTACGTTGTCAAGGAAAATGGTTTGACGAACAAGCACATAAATGGTAAGAAATCTCACCACCCACCATACAATACCCATCTCCAAATATGACTCAACCCAACAACCCACTTCATGGAATAACACTAAAAGTAATACTTGAAACTTTAGTGGAATATTACGGATGGGAAAAATTAGGAAAACATATTAAAATAAACTGTTTTATAACCAACCCTAGTATGAATTCTAGTCTTACCTTTTTACGAAAAACTCCTTGGGCTAGAAAAAAAATTGAAGATTTGTATTTAGAAGTTATGGAAAGACGATAAATAATTTAACATTTTTTGTAAATTTTTGAATCAGAATAAGCCTTAACTTTGTATTATGGTATTTTTAACAAGAAGAGAACGTTTTAATGCTGCCCATCGTTTATTTAAGCCAGAATGGACTGACACCAAAAATTTTGAGGTTTTTGGAAAATGCTCAAACCCAAACTGGCACGGGCATAATTATGAACTTTTTATAACCATAAAAGGAGAGCCTAACCTAGAAACTGGTTTTGTTATTAATCTAAAACAACTAAGTAGAATTGTTAGAAACAGAATTATAGAACAAGCCGACCATAAAAACTTAAATTTGGAAGTCCCTTTTATGAAAGGGAAAATACCCACATCAGAAAACATTGCTATTGCTGTTTGGGAAGAAATTGAAGAGGATATTGTTAATTTAAATTGTAAATTGCATTGTGTAAAAGTGGTAGAAACCGAAAATAACTCGGTGGAATACTTCGGAAAGTAAAAAAATCATGACTGAATTAGACAAAAATATGATGAACGAGAACAACATGGACGGTTACGAAAAAATTGAACAATACAACGAAGAAAAAGTAAATCTTCTCTCAGAACATTATGCAAAAATAATTGAACATTTGGGCGAAAATGTTCACCGAGAAGGGTTAGAAAAGACTCCTGAACGTGTGGCTAAAGCCATGCAATTTTTAACACACGGCTACGATTTAAACCCAGAAGAAATTTTAAGAACTGCCATGTTTAAAGAAGACCACAATCACATGGTTATTGTAAAAGATATTGAAATTTATTCGATGTGCGAACACCACATGTTGCCATTTTTTGGCAAAGCACACATCGCCTATATCCCTAATGGACACATTGTAGGTTTGAGTAAAATTCCACGAGTTGTTGATGCTTTTGCCAGAAGATTACAAGTTCAGGAACGATTAACCGACCAAATAAAAGACTGTATTCAAAACACCTTAAAACCTAAGGGAGTTGCCGTAGTTATTGAGGCAAAACACATGTGTATGCAAATGCGTGGAATTCAAAAACAAAACTCGGTTACCACTACTTCATCATTTACCGGAGCTTTTGAAAAAGAAAGTACACGTCAAGAATTTATTGCTTTAATCTCTCATAAAATGTCGTAATTAATTTGAAAATGAATCAATTTGAAGATTTGGAAATGTAACCAAAAACGAAACACTAAAAACTATATACCAAAAACTAAAAACATGTTCACCAGCCCAATATTTATCATCGGAATAGTATTTATGCTTATAGGATTAGCCATAAGTCAAGTATTAAAATCAAAATTTAAAAAATATGCTAAAATGCCTCTTTCCTCTAATTTAAGTGGAAAAGAAATTGCAGAAAAAATGTTAAAGCAACATGGTATTTATGATGTAAAAGTAGAGTCAGTTGAGGGAAAATTGACCGACCACTACAATCCGATGAACAAAACCGTAAATTTAAGTCCTGAAGTTTACGAAGGAAGAAATGCTGCTGCCGCCGCCATTGCTGCTCACGAATGCGGACATGCAGTACAACATGCTACTGCATACAATATGTTAAAACTCAGAACTGCATTAGTTCCGTTACAAAATGCAAGTGGAAAAATCATCAACATTATTGTAATGGTTTCTATTTTTGGGGGCTATTTTTTATACAGTGCCTTGCCTTTTGATATGATTTTATATGTAATTATAGCTGCATATAGCGTTCTTACACTTTTTAGTTTTGTAACCCTTCCTGTTGAGTTTGACGCCAGTAATCGTGCATTAATTTGGATAAGAACCAACGGTATTGTTAACTCATCAGAATACGATAATGCGAAAGATGCGTTGAAATGGGCTGCTTCCACTTATGTTGTTGCTGCAATTGGCTCCTTAGCTACTTTAATGTACTATGTTTCATTATTGGGACGAAGAGATTAATAAAATATCCAATCCATTGTAATTTTTAATTTTAAAATTCTACTTTTGGGGAACACAAAATCAATTCATAAAAATTATTGTCATGAGTATATTAGTAAATAAAAATTCAAAAGTAATTGTTCAAGGATTTACAGGTGGAGAAGGAACTTTTCATGCTGGTCAAATGATTGAGTACGGAACAAATGTAGTTGGAGGAGTAACTCCCGGAAAAGGCGGTTCAACACATCTGGACAAACCTGTTTTTAATACTGTTCAAGATGCTGTTAAAACTACTGGTGCTGATGTATCTATTATTTTTGTACCACCTGCATTTGCTGCTGACGCAATTTTAGAAGCTGCTGATGCAGGAATTAAAGTTATTGTTTGTATTACCGAAGGAATTCCTGTGAAAGACATGATTCCTGTTAAAGAATATTTAAAATCAACAAATGCTCGATTAATTGGGCCAAACTGCCCTGGTATTATCACTGCTGGAGAAGCAAAAATTGGCATCATGCCAGGATTTGTTTTCAAAAAAGGTAGAATCGGTATCGTTTCAAAATCAGGAACATTAACGTACGAAGCTGCCGACCAAGTAGTAAAAGCCGGATTAGGAGTTTCTACAGCAATAGGTATTGGTGGCGATCCAATTATTGGAACAACTACTCAAGATGCTATCGAATTGTTTATGAACGACCCAGAAACTGACGGAATCGTAATGATTGGCGAAATAGGTGGAAATTTAGAGGCAAATGCTGCTGCTTGGATTAAAGCCAATGGCACCAAACCTGTTGTTGGTTTTATTGCCGGAGAAACTGCTCCTGCAGGAAGAACAATGGGTCATGCTGGTGCTATTGTAGGTGGTGTAAACGACACTGCTCAAGCTAAAAAAAGAATAATGAGAGAATGTGGTATTACTGTAGTTGATTCTCCTGCACACATTGGTAGTGCTATGGCTGAATTGATGAAAGTAAACGCATAATTAATTTGAAAATTGGATAATTTAAAAATGTGTCCATTAAAAAAAGTAGCTAATCCTACTTTTTTTTTAATTTTATAAACTATTAACTTAAAAAAATGAAATTATTAGAAGGAAAAACTGCAATTGTTACTGGTGCCTCAAGAGGTATTGGAAAAGCAATTGCATTAAAATTTGCAAGTGAAGGTGCCAATGTAATTTTTACTGATTTAATGCCAAACGAAAATTCAACTTCATTAGAAAAAGAACTGAATGGAATGGGTATTAAAGCAAAATTTTATGCTTCAGATGCCAGTAATCATGATAATTGTATCAACCTTATCGATGAAATATCAAAAGACTTTGAACGTATTGATATTTTGGTAAATAATGCTGGTATTACTAAGGATGGCTTACTAATGAGAATGTCAGAGGAACAATGGGATGCCGTTATTAACGTAAATTTAAAATCGGTATTTAACATGACCAAAGCGGTAACTCGTGTAATGATGAAACAACGCTCTGGTTCTATTGTAAATGTTAGTTCTGTTGTTGGTGTAAGTGGAAATGCTGGTCAGGCAAATTATTCTGCATCAAAAGCTGGAATCATCGGTTTTACTAAATCTATTGCAAAAGAATTGGGTAGTAGAAATATTCGTAGCAATGCAGTTGCTCCAGGTTTTATTATTACAGAAATGACTGGTAGCCTTCCTGAAGATGTAGTAAATGGTTGGTTCGAAAAAATACCTTTACATCGAGGTGGTACAGCTGAAGAAGTTGCCAATGTAATTGCTTTCCTAGGTTCTGATATGTCTTCTTACGTTAGTGGTCAGGTATTGAGTATTTGTGGTGCAATGCAAACGTAATCTTTGATAATATTATAGTTAAAAAGGAGGCAAATGCCTCCTTTTTTTTATCAACCCAAATTAAAAATTTCAGTATTAAATCGTCAATGTTTAAACTCTATAGGTATCTGGTTTCCAGTTAACAATTGCTTTTTTAATATCGATTTCAGAAAGATTTTCTTTTTCTGCTTTTTCTGCTAAAGCAGGAAATTCTTCATCTGAAGCAAATCGTAAACCTATAATTTGTCGGATAGTTAATTTATTACTTATTTGTTTTCCTGTTAAAATATAATAACGAAATTTTTCTTCAGCTCTAATGGCTCTGTCTTGTGCTTTTAACGCAAACAATCGTGCATAAAAAAACAGCAATAATAAAATAACTGCCACCAAAATTAACAACGAAGAAGAATATAAATTTTCTTTTGCTGAATGTGTAAAATTGATTATTGAGCCTATCAGTAACATAACAATAGCCATAAAACTAATTACGTGGTAACCCATTATTATCCTTTTGTGGTTTTTAAAATTTTGTTGTTCCATAGTGTTTTATATTTTCTTTAAAGGTAAAAATACATTATTTAACTCGTAGTGTATTTTTAGATATAACCTTTTTCTGAAATATAGCCTATTTTGTATCGACATATTATATTAATCCTTGTAGATTTTGTAATTTATAATTTTTTTAATTATTAACCTTTTTATCCTAAATTTGCTGTCCAAAACTTAATAATATTCGTATGATTAAAGCAATAAGTTACGGAGTAATTACCGGAAATCAAGTTCAAGAAGTTTTTAAATTAGCAAAGGAAAAACATTTTGCATTGCCTGCTGTTAATGTTACTGGCTCTAACACTGTAAATACAGTTATGGAAACTGCCAAAGAAATGAATGGTCCTGTGATTATTCAATTTTCGAATGGCGGAGCACATTTTAATGCTGGAAAAGGATTAAGCAATGAAAATGAGCAAGCCGCAATTGCTGGTGGTGTCGCTGGTGCTAAACACATACATGAATTAGCCAAACTTTACAAAGTTGCTGTAATACTTCATACCGACCATTGTGCAAAAAAATTACTCCCTTGGATTGACGGTTTATTGGATGCTGGCGAAAAATTTTATGCAGAACATGGTATTCCATTGTACAGTTCACACATGATAGATTTATCAGAAGAACCTCTACACGAAAACATTGAAATTTGCAAAAAATACCTTGCCAGAATGAGTAAAATAGGTATGACTTTAGAAATTGAATTAGGAATAACCGGTGGTGAAGAAGATGGAGTGGACAATTCTGATGTGGATAATAATAAATTATACACCCAACCAGAAGAAGTGGCTTACGCTTACGAAGAATTATTAAAAATTAGCGATAAATTTACCATCGCCGCTGCTTTTGGAAACGTGCATGGTGTTTACAAACCCGGTAACGTTCATTTAACTCCAAAAATTTTAAAAAATTCACAAGATTACATTCAAAAAAAATACAATACTGGCATAAATCCTGTTGATTTTGTTTTTCATGGTGGTTCAGGTTCTTCGTTAGAAGAAATTAGAGAGGCTATTTCTTACGGTGTTATAAAAATGAATATTGATACCGATTTACAATATGCTTTTACCGAAGGAGTTCGAGATTATATGGCAGCTAAAACGGATTATCTTCAATCTCAAATTGGAAATCCTGAAGGTAGCGATAAACCAAATAAAAAATTCTACGACCCCAGAATGTGGCTACGTGAGGGAGAAAAAACGTTTAAAGCTAGACTAAAACAAGCTTTTGAAGATTTAAACAATGTGAATACGTTGTAATTTTTAGTTGCAAATCTTCACATTTACACATTACTCAATTTACACATTATTTTATGGGATGGTTTAAAAGAAAATTAAAAGGGATAAATACCTCAACAATTGAAAAAAAAGAAACTCCAGAGGGCTTGTGGTATAAATGTCCTAAATGCAATCATGTTGTTTCTACAGAAGACCATAGTCAATCGCTTAACGTATGTAATGCTTGTGGTCACCACGAAAAAATTGGCTCGAAAGAGTATTTTGCCATCATTTTTGATGGAAATAAATTTAAAGAATTGGATGCGAACCTATCTTCCAGTAATCCATTAAACTTTGAAGATACCAAAAAGTATTCCGACAGAATAGTTGCTACACAAAAGAAAACCAACTTAAAAGATGCTGCTAGAAGTGCTGTTGGAAAAATAAATAATCAGAATTTGGTTGTAACCTGCATGGATTTTGATTTTATTGGTGGCTCGATGGGTTCTGTTGTTGGCGAAAAAATAGCCAGAGCCATTGATTATTCGATAAAAAATAAAGTGCCTTTTTTAATGATTTCAAAATCGGGTGGAGCAAGAATGATGGAAGCTGCATTTTCGTTAATGCAAATGGCAAAAACTGCAGCCAAACTTTCGTTACTTTCAAAGGCAAGAATTCCGTATATATCGTTATTAACCGACCCAACAACTGGGGGCGTTACAGCATCATATGCCATGTTGGGCGATTTAAACATAGCAGAGCCCAATGCTCTGATTGGTTTTGCTGGACCAAGAGTGGTAAAAGAAACCATTGGTAAAGATTTACCCGAAGGTTTCCAAACTTCTGAGTTTGTATTGGAGCACGGTTTTTTAGATTTGATTGTTGAACGTAAAGATTTGAAAGAAAAGCTGTCGCAACTTATTAGCATGTTTAACAACTAATTCGAGTTGTTTTTATTTCCTATATTTGGTACACTTATTTGAGGATAAGTGTAATACTATATTTATTCACTTGTTGTCCAAAGGTAATTAAACTAAAATGAAAGCAGATATATATACTTATATACTAAGTTTTATTATTGGTATCGCAGCCAGTTTTATTGCTTCAATTATTTATTCATTAAGTCAAAAACAACGGTATATAAAAAAGAACGAAAAAAAATTTAAAAATTTAGAAGGTATATATCAACATTTTAAGGAAGGTAAAAAAGTCGAGGGAAATACTTCAGAAATTGAATTTGGAAAACCAAACATATTATTAGTTAAAACAAATTCACAAAGAGGACATAATTGGGAGGGCAAAATATTTATGAGTGAATCGGAATCGAATACTGGAGGAGGATTTTACGAATATAAATATCTGGATAGAAA
>CAYJMI010000092.1:0-6092 GCA_964371285.1 uncultured Vicingus sp.
GTTTTGGGTATTAAATGCTAAAAACAATAAATAATGTGAGTTCGATATAAGGTAAATTACCAAATAAGGAATAGCAGAGGTTACCAGAATGTTACATTAACTAGGTTAAAAACGATTAAAACCACATAGAAACATAGTTTATACTCCTATAAAAAAACTTCAAGTAAACATAGTGTTCTCCGACTTGTCGGAGAAATATTTATTGTGCAACTATATAATTAGCTTTAAAACAAGTATTGGTTCTATGTTTCTATGTGGTTTTAATATTTTTTTATGTGGATTTGGCGTTAAATAAGAGTTGAAAAATTATTTTTTAGCCAAATCAACTTTTAACCAGGTAAAAAACATCCAGCTTACTTTTTCCTTATAGGCAATACAACGATTTAGCAGTTCTACTGTTCCGCAATCGCAATGTTCGGCAGCAATTTTTACACAAGTTTTCTCTATTTTTAGCAATTGATTCATGTCTAACAACAACTCGTCAATCATTTTACGTTCCGACGGTATTTCAAGAACTTCAATTAAGGCTGATTTATCGAGGTATGCTTTAAACGTATAGGATGGAATGTATCCCAAAATTAAAATACGTTCGGCTATTTCGTCTATTTTTACAAGAGCATCCTGATAGAGTTCTTCAAATTTTAAGTGAAATTCAAAAAAATTTTTTCCCTTGATGTTCCAATGAAAAGCTTTTAACTTTTGACAATACACTTGATAGCTTGCTAAAAGCTCATCTAAATTTTCGGTTATTTCTTTAACCTTAGGCGATTCAATGTTGGCGTAATCCATAATATGTCCTAATTATATCAAATTTTCGGGAGTATCTTTGGCTTCAAAAATCAGTAAGGGTATGTTGGTGCGGTAAAACAGCTTTTGTGATACACTGCCGGAGAATAAGCGTTCTAAAAATGTTTTTTTAGTTTTTGCCACCGAAAAAATGTCGATGTGTTCGTCGGTAATGTATTTTTTGAGTTCTGAAGTAATGTCTTTACCCTTAATCAGCTTAAAAATGGTGTGGTTTTTCGAAACAAATTTTTTGATTTCGGTTTTCGTTTTTGTAAAGTAATAATCTTCAAAATCCTCATTTTCTTCATCCGAAATAACATGTACAATGTGAGTTTCCGATTCAAATTTTTTGGCAAGTAGTTCTACAAATTGTATTTCATCCAAATCGCTGTCGTGATAATCTATGGCAAAGGCTATTTTTTTTGGAGTAGTATATTTAGCCCTTTCAGGAACTACCAATAAAGTACAATCAACATCTTTTATTACTCTTCCGGTAATTGTTCCATAAATAATACGTTCCATAGGCAACAGGTTTTCAGTTCCAATTACCAGTAAATCGGGTTTGGTATCGTTGGCATATTCAACAATTACATCCTTTGCCAAACCTTGTAAACTAATGGCATCACATTTACAGGTCGATGTATTTTCAATTTCTTCGCACAGTGCTTTTAATTGTATGTCTGATACTTTTTTAAACAACTCAACCTCTTCACGGTATTCTTTTACAAGTAATCCGGGGTCGATGTCAATTGGGAAGGTATGATAGGCGTGGAGCAACACAATTTTTGCACCAAGTTTTTCGGCTAAACCTACAGCATACGCCAACGCATTTCTGCTGATGGGCGAAAAATCGGTAGGAACCAGTAGCGTTTTCATTTTTTTAAATCATTAAAACATTGTTTACAATCAACTTTAAATCTTTGGGTAAAACGGCTTTTATATCTTCGAGTTCGCCCAACGAAACATATTTCCGTAACGACATAAATACCACAGCAATAGCATTATCAACATCGTCGTCGGTTTTAAAATCGTGTTGGGTGGTTTGTTTGTTTATTTTTTTAATTTCATGAATAAATTCGGTCATGTTTCGGGGTTTGTTATCTTGTTTGTGCAAGCTCCAGTTCTCAACATAAACTGCTTTTAAAAACAACGGAAACTGTGCCATGAGCTGAACAGATTCTTCAACAGTTAATTGGTTTCGCAACGCATGCAAAACGGATTTCAGCACTCTGCCTGCTTTGTTGGTGTCTTCGGGGTAGCCCAAATCTTTAGCGAGGTCTTTTAAAAACTCATTTCCTTTTAGTGCTATTTTGTCAAAATTTAAAGCCATCGTTTTACAATTTTAGTTTAAACAAAGTACTAACACTTTTACCAATTTTTAGATAACTCCTGTTGTTGGTTAACGATGATTGTGGTTAGTGTAACCACTATTTTTTATCGGTATTAAATTTTAATTTAAAAAACAAAACCAAGTGAAATGGAATAACTAAATTTGGAATGTATGATATTTAATTGTTGGGTTTGTTGGGTTCAAGCTTAACAAATCGGTCAAAAAAAAAACGATTAAGTTTTATAGATAAAAAAATCAAAAATAACACTTGCGAAAAAATAAAATTATTGTAAATTTGTCAAAAAATGACAAGTCAAATGAAAGAAATATTTGGAGAATACATTAAACGGCTTAGGACAGAAAACGAGTTGACACTTACTCAACTTGCAGCAAAGCTTGATTTGGACTCTGCCAATTTGAGTAAGATTGAAAACAACAAAAGAGAATTTGACGAAAAACGGCTTCCTCTCTTAGCGGAGGTTTTCAACTTGGATATTTCAACGCTAAGAACAGAGTTTTTTAGTGATGTAATTGCCAAGAAAATTTATGAGAACAATTGTGATAATGAAACATTGATTCTTGCAGAACAAAAAGTAGAATATTTAAAATCAAAAAAATTAACTACAATATGAACATAGTCTCCTTTTTTGCTGGTGCAGGTGGTCTCGACCTAGGTTTTCAAAAAGCAGGATTTAATGTTATTTGGGCTAACGAATACGACAAAGAAATTTGGGAAACCTACGAAAAGAACCATCCACATTCAATTTTAGACAGAAGGAGTATTGTAAACATACCAACAAATGAAGTGCCTGAATGTGACGGAATAATTGGTGGACCTCCTTGTCAGAGTTGGAGCGAAGCAGGTGCTATGAAAGGAATTAATGATAAAAGAGGTCAATTATTTTATGATTTTATCCGTATTCTTGAAGCAAAACAACCCAAATTCTTTTTAGCTGAAAATGTTAGTGGAATGTTATTGGGTAGGCATTCGGAAGCATTAAACAACATTAAAGAATTATTCAGAAATGCAGGAGTAGGTTATGAATTGTCGTTTGATATGCTTAACGCATCAGATTACAATGTGCCTCAAGACAGAAAAAGAATTTTTTTTATTGGAATTAGAAAAGATTTGAATTTTACGTTTCAGTTTCCAAAACCAAATTTTCCAAAAATAACTTTAGAAGAAACTATTTATGATTTAAAGGATAATGTTATCCCTGCATTGCCTTACAATAAAACGAACGGCAACAATTGTGCTGTACCAAATCACGAGTATATGATTGGCGATTTTTCTACCATTTTTATGTCGAGAAATCGTGTTCGTTGCTGGAACGAACAATCATTTACCATACAAGCAGGAGGTAGGCATGCTCCTATCCATCCACAAGCACCAAAAATGAAATTTATTGAACAAAACATTAGAGTTTTTGTGCCAGGAAAAGAACAATTGTATAGAAGATTAAGTGTAAGAGAATGTGCAAGAATACAAACATTTCCCGACAATTTTATTTTTCATTATACCAGCGTTCCAGCTGGTTATAAAATGATAGGAAATGCTGTTCCGGTTAATCTTGCAAAATTTTTAGCCGAAAGCATTAAGCAACAGATTAATGAAAATGCATTAATTAAACAAATTACAGAAACTAGAAAAGAAGCTTTAGCAGTATGACAAATATTTTAGAAGCAATACTACATATTGCTGAACTTCCGATTTTAAATGTTGATCAAATAACTTTTGGTAATAATAGAATAACAAGTGTTGGTGATGGATTAGAAATTTTTGTAAAAAACGCTTTTTCAAACAATTTTAACTCTACTGATGAATCGACAAAAATAACCAAGTATGCCGAAGTATTTTCTTATGAAGGAAGCCAAACAAGACCACCAGACTTGATGATTAAAGGTGGAGATTCCATTGAGGTTAAAAAGACCGAATCCATTTTATCGGAATTACAATTGAATAGTTCGCATCCAAAAGCGAAACTTTTTGCCAATAGCCACCTAATTAATAACCATTGTAGAACTTGCGAAAAATGGGAAGAAAAAGATATTATTTATGCCATTGGACACGTTCCGAAAAGCAGTAAAATACTTTCGTCACTTTGGTTGATTTATGGCAATATTTATGCGGCAGACGATGATGTTTATACTAATTTAAAAGCCACCATTGCAGAAAGTCTTGAAAATACACCGGAGATAAATTTTTCAGAAACAAAAGAGTTGGGACGAGTTAATTATGTTGACCCTTTAAAAATTACCAACATGAGAATTAGAGGGATGTGGTTACTGCAACCACCAGTAAAAGTGTTCAACTATGTTTACACCTATAATACTAAATTAAAGTTTCAATTGGTGGCAATTGTACCCAACGACAAATACAATTCGTTTCCTATCGAAAGCAGAAATAAAATAGAACATTCGGTTAATGATAAATTAAGCATTCAAGCCGTTAAAATTAAAAACCCAAATAACCCTGTTCATTTAATGGATTGCAAATTGATTACGATTAAAACAGAAAATGATTAAGAAATGAAATTTGAAAGAATTTATCAGTAAGAAGATAAAAAAGAGGAAAATAAAATGAATATTTTAAAATTATCACTTGAAAACTGCTATGGTATAAATAAACTGGATAGTACATTTGATTTTTCAAAAGGAAGATCATTTGTAGTTTATGCACCGAATGGTGTAATGAAAACTTCCTTGGCAAATACTTTTCTTGATATTTCTAAAGGAGAAAATCCCAAAGAAAGATTACACGGCAATAATCCTATTTGCACAGCAATAATTGATAATAATCCAATCAACCCTGACGAAATATTTGTAATAAAGTCATATCAAGATAAATATTCGCCTGATGAAAGTATTACAACCCTTTTGGTTGATGAAGTTAGCAAAACAGAATATGATAAAATATATTCTGACATTTTAAAAAAGAAAAATGCTTTAATCGTCAAGCTAAACAAAACATCGGGTGTTAAGAAGGACGATTTAGAGAGTTTAATTCTTGCTGATTTTAAGGAAAAGGATTTTTTTAAATTACTTAATGATATTGACCTCACTACATTTGATGAAAGTTTTTCAAATATATCTTATGCAACTATTTTTGAAAAAGATGTAATTGAATTCTTGAAAAAACCAGAAGTAGTTGAAAACATAAACGCTTATATTGAAAAATACAATGCACTTATTGACAAATCTAAATATTTCAAAAAAGGTGTGTTCAATCCTACTAAGGCTGATAATGTTGCCAAAGCCTTAACAACTGAAAGTTTTTTTAAAGCAGACCATACAATAAAGTTTTCAGGAGATAGCGACTCAATTACAAGCGATGAGGATTTGAAAGCAAAACTGCTTGCTGAAAAAAAAGAGATACTTGAAAACAAAGAACTTAAAAAAGTTGAAGACGAAATAAAAAAAGTATCTGTTATTAAGCTAAGGGAAATACTTGAAAAACATCCTATTTTGCCTGAGCTTAAGAATCCTGATGATTTCAAACTAAAACTTTGGAAATCATACTTGAAAAACGAGGATATAAGTGTAAAAGAACTAATTGAAACTTATGCTAACGGCAAAGAAAAATTAGACGAAATCGAAGTAAAAGCACAAAGCCAAAGAACTTTATGGGATGATGTTGTAAGTAAATTCAAATCACGTTTTTTCGTTCCATTTGAGATTGAAATAAGCAACAAGTCGAATGCAATCCTTGGGAAAACATCTCCCAATATTCTGTTTAAATTTATGAATGTAAAGACAGGAGTTCCAAAGGAAATGAAAAGGCAAGAATTAGATGGTATTGAAATATTAAGTCAGGGTGAAAAAAGGGCGTTATACATATTGAACATAATGTTCAATGTAGAAGCGAAAATTAAGGAAAATGCAAAAACTCTTTTTATCATTGATGACATCGCAGATTCTTTTGATTACAGAAATAAATATGCAATTATTCAGTATTTGAAAGATATTTCTAAAGAAG
>CAYJMI010000092.1:6102-14043 GCA_964371285.1 uncultured Vicingus sp.
AGATTTCTTTTACCAAATAATATTAACACACAATTTTGATTTTTTCAGAACACTTGAAAGCCGAAAGATTGCTACTTATAATAATTGTTTGTTTTCATATAAAACCGACACGGAAATAAAGCTTGTAAAAGCAGAAGGCATAAAAAATCCCTTTATAAATGATTGGAAAAATGATTTAACGAATCTTAAAAAATTAATTGCATCAATTTCTTTTGTAAGAAATATTATTGAGTATGTTGACGGAGAAGCTAATGCTGATTATTTAAAATTAACGTCTGTATTACATTGGAAAGCTGATACTGAAAACATATTTGTAAGTGATTTGCAGAGTGTTTTTACAACCGCAATTCGGAATATTACTTTTCCAGCATTGACACTAACAGATAAAGTAGTGGATTTAATATTTAATGAGGCGGACAAATGTTTAATTGCACCTGACGGTATTAATCTTGAAAATAAAATTGTTCTTTCAATAGCGATACGACTTAAAGCAGAAGCATTTATGATTAACAATATTGCTGATAAAAGACCAATTGACGGATCGCAAACAGGAAAATTGTTTGGAAGATTTAAAAAGGAATTTAAAGGTGTAAGAGATAATGAAATAAAGCTATTAGACGAAGTTTGTTTAATTACACCTGACAACATACACGTTAACTCATTTATGTATGAGCCGATACTTGATATGTCGGACTTACATTTAAGAGAGCTTTATAAAAAGGTAAAAGTATTATATCTATCTCCACAGTCTCAACCACACTTACAAATTACCTTTTAAACACAAGCGAACAAAAAAAACCTCGAAGCATCACTTCGAGGTTTTTAATTTTATTAAATGCCTTTTTATTTCTCAGTCAATTTTTCAGGCATTGTTATCTTACCGGTACTTTTAATAATAAACTCAGTACGTCTGTTTTTTTGATGTTCGGCTTCAGAACAATCTGAAACAACATCACCGGAACAAGGGCAGTTGGTTAATAGTTTCGTTTCACCATACCCTTTACCAGAAATTCTAGAAGGATTAATGATGCTTTTTTTAACGTAATCAGCAGTTTGGGCTGCTCTTTTGTTCGATAATTTTTGGCGGTAATTTCATAGAAACCGAACTAACAAAAGTTAGTAAATTAAAATCGTACTTTTTATATCATACTTTTTGTATCATACATTTTGTATGATAATAAAATGTATAAGAGGTTAATTTTTGTTTTATGCCCCTTAATACATGTGTAAACCTCCGTTGATTGCCATGTTAGCTCCAGTAATATATGCAGCTTCATTTGATGAAAGGTAGGAAACCAGTTTACCGATTTCTTCAGGAGTTCCTAATCTGCCCATTGGTATTTGGGCAACAATTTTCTCCCTGATTTCTTCTTTTATCGCCATTACCATTGATGTTGCTATGTAGCCCGGCGAAATACAATTTACCGTAATGCCTTTTTTTGCTACTTCCAATGCCAGTGATTTACTAAACCCATACATGCCCGATTTGGCTGTGGCATAGTTGGTTTGTCCGTACTGTCCTTTTTGCCCGTTTACGGATGAGATGTTTATCATTCGACCCCATTTTTTTTCCAGCATGGGTTCAATTACCAAACGAGAGCAGTTAAAAACGCTGTTTACGTTTGCCTCTATTACTTCGTACCATTGCTGAGGTGTCATTTTATGCAACGGTGCATCGCGGGTAATACCTGCATTGTTTACCAATACATCTACAGTACCTACTTTATCGGTAATTTCGTTTATCATTCTTTCGCACGAGGCATAATTGGATACATTTCCTTCCACCACTTTTACATCAATACCCATTTTTAGCTGGTCGTCTCTCCATTTTTTAGCTTCTTCACGCCATTTCATGGCTTTAGTAAAATCGCGGTAGTTGGCAACTACCATAAAACCGTCTTTGTAAAGGCTTTCGCAAATAGCAGTACCAATTCCGCCTGTTCCTCCGGTAACCAGTGCTACTTTGTTGTTTGGTATTCTCATTTTTTTTAATCGATAAAATAAATTAAAAGAACTCTTCCGGGCATTTTTTACATTTTTCTTTCACATAAGTACCCGGAGCATTTTCAATTACTTTATATTTTTTATTTCCGAGTTGTGGAGTCGATTTAATTTTTTTTCCTGATTGAGTTTCTAACCATTCACTCCAAGGTTGCCACCAACTTCCTTCGATGTGTTTAGCACTTTCTTTCCAAGCTTTAAAACCATAACCCAAATGGTTGGAGGTACAATACCCGTATTTTTTCTTTGATGGAGGGTTGGCAACACCCATAACATGCCCCGAGTCGCCTAAAATAAACTGAACCGGACCATTTAGTAATTCGGTGGTGGTAAAAGCTGTTTCTGCCGGCGAAATGTGGTCTTCGTTTAACGCAATAACAAGAGAAGGGGTATCAATTTTTCCTAAATTTATGGGAGTATCGCAAATTCGTAGTGCATTTTTTCTGCTCAGTTTATTTTCAAGAATCATGTGTCGTAAATAATACATATACATGTTTGCGGGCAGGTTAGTATTGTCGTTGGTCCAGAACAACACATCAAAGGCGGTGGGTTTATTTCCTTTCAGGTAATTGTTTACTACGTAATTCCAAATCAGGTCATTTGAACGGATCAGGTTAAACGCTTTTTCCATATCATGACCGTGCATTACGCCTTCTTGTTGCAATTCACCCCTTTCCAGTTTTCTAACCAATGCTTGATCTATTACATCGCCCATAGGACCCACATCGGTAAAATCGAGCATACTTGCTAAAAATGTTGCGGAGTTAACCGGAACCTCTTTTTTTGCATGCATAATGGCTAAAGCTATTCCTTGCAATGTTCCGCCTAAACAATAACCCAGTGTGTTTATTTTTTCTTGCCCCGTAATATTTTGTATGGCTTTAATAGCATCCATTACACCCATTTCCACATAATGGTCGAAAGAATAATCCTTCATTTTTTTACTCGGATTTTTCCACGAAATCATAAAAACGGTAAAACCTTTTTCTACTGCATAACGGGCAAACGAATTTTCGGGTTGAAGGTCGAGAATATAATATTTGTTTATCCACGGAGGAATAATAAGCAAAGGAATTTCCGACACTTCATTTCCGACCGGCGAATATTGTATTAACTGGATAAGATTGTTTTGATAAATAACTGCACCGGGAGTAATGGCAATGTTTTTTCCAACCTCAAAGGCTGTTTCGTCGGTTTGGGTAATACGACCTTTTTCAATATCTGTTAATAAATTTAAAAAACCCTCTTTTAAACTTTCGCCGTTGGTTTCTTTGGCTTTTTTAATTACTTCGGGGTTTGTTGCAGCAAAGTTGCTGGGCGAAAAAGCATCGATATAATGATTGGCATAAAAAAGCAGTTTTCGTTTTTTCTTATCATCTATTTCCGAATCATCAATTACGCTTCTCATCAACTCCGAAACCAATAAATAACTTTGTTTAATGTAATCGAAAAATGGATTGTCGTTCCATTCGGGAGCTCTAAAACGTTTGTCATCGGCACTTGGTTTTATTATCGGAGTGGATGGTTTCCCGTCTTGTCGGGTGATGGTTTCTGCAAATAATTTTTGTTGTTTATCTAAAAATTGAAGGTAGTTGTTTTGAAATTTTACCATTTCTTTTGGGTCAACCAACACTTTGGTGTTAAAATGGCTGTAAGTTGAAGCCATATCTCGTAAATCGTGATGATAACCGGAAAAATTTTCAAGATAATTTTGAAATATTCGTTCGTTGGCATGAAGAACTCTTTCAAAGGTATTTTCGATTTCGGGGATAGATTCTTGCATAAAAGCTAAATTTATTTTGTAAAAAATATGATATTTATAAGATAACCATGAAGTTACCTTTAAGTAATAATGCTTTTAAAAGAAGAATTAAGAAACCTCCACTTCTTCTTTTGCAGATTTCCACCATTCGGTAAACGAGTCCTGATTTCTATTTTGAAAACCGTTTAACATTTTTAACTGACTATTGATATTGTCGGAAAATTTTTTGTTAAAATTGATGGATAGGTTGATGTGTTTGTTGTAGATATCGGTTACTTTTTTGGTGTTTTCGTTGAGTTGATTGGTAATTTTTTCGAAATTTTTTTCAATTACTTGCATCAATTCTTCTTCGGCCTCTTTGTCTTCAAAATATTGGTTTTTAATGGTGTTCATTAATTCCATGTTGATGTCGATGTTCGATTGCAACTGGTCGTTGTAAATATCGATGATATAATCAATGGCTTCTTCTGATAATTCAACAGAATTTCCAAACGTTTTTTTTACTTCGCTGATTAATGAGATGTTGGCAAAATCGCCGTTGTAGATTTGTTTTTCGAGCGATTCAATTAATTTTTTGTTTAGGTTCAATGCTGCTTCAAATTCTTTAGAAGCAGAACCAATCATGGTTCGGATGTTTTTTTTTGAATTATCAGAAACAATGGAAATGTTTTGTTTTAGCTTTTCAGCGTGGTCTATTACTGATGTTTTCATAAGTGGTGAGTTTTAATTGTTTATAGATAGTGTTAATTATTTTACTTTAACTTCTTTAGCTTTTTCTTCCGGGTTTTTATTTTCTTTTTGTGTGGTTTGCGTTAAATCCGACCATTGTTGTAAACTGTTTTTGATAAGCAATTTCATTTGACTATTTATGGTATCAAACAATTCTTGTCGGGTTTTATCTGATTTATTTAAAGAGGAAGAGTATGTTTTTATGGCAGTATTTATGGCTTCTTCTACTTTATGGAAATTCTCGTCGGTATTTTTTCGAAAAGTGGCGTATGATTTTTCCATATTTTCGTTGGTTTCTTTAAAAGTTTTACCAAATGCCTCAAAAAAACGATTGTTGATTTCGGCAATTTGTTCTGCTTGCAAATGATAACCTTCCATTAAGTCATCAATTATTTTTGTGGCTTCTTCAGATTTTCCACCATTTCCTGAGTAGGAGTGTATAATGTTTGAAATGGCTTTTTCAGAGATTTTTGAAATATTTTCAATACTTTTTTTCATTGTCTCAACATTTGGATAAAATAAATCGGATGAAAAGGCTGATTTGTTTTTTTCGATAGTTGAGCCGGAGTTAAGTAAACCGGTGTACATATCGTAGCCAAGTTTTAGTTGTTTGCTATAAATGTCTGCCATGGCAATTGCCGATTCGGAAAACCATTTAGAAGAAGTTTTTAGAAAATCTTCGGAGGTTTTAAATGCGTTGTTTTGTGAGCTCATGAGTATTTTTTTTAATGAATAAATATTGATACAAAGAGATTGCTTTTTAAACAACTACACGATGATGTGGATTAGTGCTTACAAGTGATTTATATCACTGCTTATGAAGTAGATGATGGATTTTATTTTAACCAAAATCATTCAAAAACTGTAACACAAGTCATCGACAAAGTTGGCAAGTCTATTAACCTTTGTGTACTTAATTAAAAGGTGATGTTACTATCAATTCTGCTTTCAATTACCATTGTTTTTTTCTGCATCATGGTGTATGTGTTGTTCGCTCCATTGTTGGTTGAAATAGACAGCCGTAATTATACCTATCAGTTTCGTGTGGTACCAATATTCAGGTTGTGGTGGGTTTCCGACGAGCTTTTTGGGCATCCTGAAATGAGCATTTTTGGAATACACAAAAAAATAACCTTTTCTAATCTTAAAGATAAAACAACTCAACTGAATCATAAAAGTACCCGTCAATTAAACTTTAGTTTTCAACGGTTCTTTGCCATCATAAAATCATGTAAAGTCAAGAAATGTGTGGTAGATATTGACACAGGCAATATGCCACTGAATGGGAAGTTGTTTCCGCTGATGTACATGCTGAGTAGATTAACCGGAAAAACATTTCATATCAATTTTACAGGAAAAAACGAAATAGTATTAACCATTAGAAACAACGTTTACAGCATTTTAAAGGCATACATTAAAAATAAATAATCAATAATAATAACTTAAAACAAAACATGATGAAAACAAATTTTGAAGAAACCATTAAAGGAATGACTGAGTTTTTAAAAAACGAAGCAAAAACCGAAACCATTATTGGTAAAGAATTTAAATTAGGCAATTTTAACTGCGTTCCTGTTATGGCAGTAGGAATGGGTGTTGGAGGAGGCGAAGGAGTTGGTAACACTTCTAAAAAAGCCGAAGGCGAAGGTGGTGTGGGTGGTGCAGGCATAGGTTTATCTCCTATCGGATTTTTAGTTTCAATTAACAGTGATATTCGCTTTATTACGGTACATGGATCTAGTGCCTTAAACACCGCTTTCGAAAAATTGCCGGAATTACTTACCATGTATTTCGAAAATACAAAACCTAAAAAAGAAAAATTGGAAACAGTTTAAAAACAATTATCAATTGTAATAACTTAAAACTTAAATGTTATGAAAACAAATGTTGAAGAAATGATTAACGGTATGACTGAGTTTTTAAAGAACGAAGCAAAAACCGAAACCATTATTGGTAAAGAATTCAAATTAGGCGAATTTTACTGCGTACCTGTAATGGCTGTTGGTATGGGTGTTGGAGGTGGTGAGGGTATAGGTAGTACTTCTAATAAAGCCGAAGGCGAAGGTGGTTTAGGTGGTGCAGGAATGGGATTATCACCCATCGGATTTTTGGTTTCGCACAATAATGATATTCAATTCATTACTGTGCATGGACCAAGTGCATTAAATACCATTTTCGAAAAACTTCCCGATCTGCTTTCGAAATATTTTGAAAGCCGTAAAAGAGAGCCAGCTGTTGCTGTTTAGCAAAAGTTTTGGAGTATTTAAACCCGGTAAAAAAGCCTGTTTCATTGAAATTGAAACAGGTTTTTTTATGTTTTAACTCAATATCAATGATGAATGATAACCTATGTTAAAAAGACTATCCATTTAAAAACAAAAATCAACCCTTTCAGCCCATATCTGTCATTGATTTATGAAAGAAGAGAGGGTAATATTGTTTAGTAAATCATAAATTATTTGAGTATAAAAAAAGTAAACCATGTGTAGCTTTTTGAAAAAAATAA
Organism: uncultured Vicingus sp.; assembly: GCA_964371285.1. Taxonomy (GTDB): domain Bacteria; phylum Bacteroidota; class Bacteroidia; order Flavobacteriales_E; family Vicingaceae; genus Vicingus. The sequence continues at coordinate 13,101 of CAYJMI010000092.1, forward strand.
ACACTTTACTACTTACCGTATTTATAACTATGCTTTTTTTGGTTATAACTAAAGGTTTGGTATCAGGTCAATCTGTAAAGTTAGACCAACAAAACTGCCTTATACTAAAAGGTAAGATACTCAATGGTTATACAGCAGAAATAGCAGTTTTCCAATATTTTTATAATACAGGTAAATGGGTAATGATATATTCTAAAAAAAATAAAACAAGATACTCTCTACAGGTTAACCCTCAATTAAATTATCAAATATTTTTTTTAAGCAATAACGGCGAGGTTAAGGTTTTACATATTGATGCAGGAAATAAAGGGATGTGGGAGAAAGAAGTTGACATTGATTTTGATTTAAGTAATTTAAAACATGCTAAGATGTACCAAATCCCAAACAAAAAAGACTATCATTTGGTAATAGTATCTAATGATTACATGAGTATAAAACAAAATGATTAATGGTGTTGAGCAGGTAAAGAAGTTAATGCTGTTAACTCCTATAAAAAATTAACCATTCAATAAACCATAACATGATAATTAAAATCACCAATTAAATGAACTAAAGTCATTCCACTGGGATTAAAATCGGATTAGTTTAGTGCTATAAAAACAATGTATGATGCACTTACACAAACTACCTCAAAAAATATCTGCTTATATTTATAAGTATTATTTTGCTGGATATTTATCTGATATTAAATCTGTAAAAGACAAATACGGTCATGTATATTTTAAAATCAACCTTCATGTAAATGGAGTGCTTCATCACCTAAAGTTTCGTGAAGAAGGAAACTTAATACGACATGAAACGGAGCCCTATATGAACGAATTTCATTTTGATTAATCTTTTACTTTTTCAAACACAATTCGGTAATGTTCAAAAATTTCTTTTTCAAATACATGAAGATTGGCTTGTATTTTAAATCTACGCATCCATTCCCTAAAAGTAGGGT
>CAYJMI010000093.1:0-13885 GCA_964371285.1 uncultured Vicingus sp.
ACAGGTAATTTAACTTTAAACGTGCTTCCTTTTTCCACCTCACTTTTAAACCAAATTTTACCGTTGTGTTTTTCAACAAATTCTTTACAAAGTATTAAACCAAGGCTTGTACTTGCTTCATTTGCAGTTCCAACTCTTGAATAATTTACATCCAATCGGAATAATTTATCGTGATGTTCTTTTGGAATGCCAATTCCTGTATCAACAACTGCTATTTCAATATGGTTGTCGGTTAGTTTTGTCTGAATGGTTACTTTACCCCCACTATGAGTAAATTTAATGGCGTTGGTAATAAGATTACGAAAAACAGCCGACAATAAATTTTCATCAGCTTCCAAAATCAATTCGTCAGTTACTTCATTTATTATGCTGATGTTTTTTTGGCTTGCTTGGTTTTCTAATTCTTTTATATTTTTGGATAAACTGTTTGTTAAGCTGATATTTTTTAGGTCAAGTGCTGTTCTTCCTGTTTGTGATTTCGCCCATAGCAACAAATTGTCTAGTAATTCATACGTATTTTTCGTTGCATTCGATATCATTTGAGCTTTTTCTTTACTTTTTTGCAAATCGTTGTTTTCTAAATGTTTAGAAAGTAAATAAGTGCCATTTTTTAATACCGTAAACGGATTTTTTAAATCGTGGGCAATAATTGAAAAAAACTTGTCTTTGGTTGCATTTAATTCCTGAAGTTTAATTTCATGTTCTTTCAACGTCTGTTCATTTTCTTTATTTATGGTGATGTCGGTTGCCGTTTCAAAACGTGCCAATCTTCCATTGGTCCACTGTATTGCCTGATCGTGGCACTGATACCATCGTTTGGTAATTAAATTTTGAAACTCCCAAACGTAAGGTGGATTGACATTTCCTTTAGCATCGAGTAATAAATGGTTGGTACAAAAATCGCAGGGAGCTGATTTCCCCTGTATAGCAGCATAACATTTTTTACCAACAATGTTACCAAATACATTAGTTACATAATTGTTGGTGAACAAAATTTCATGATTTTCCATATCGGCAACATATATTACTGCATCTATAGCATTCATGGTAGTTGTAAACCTGTTGTTTTCTTCCCTTAATACAAACTCGGCTTTTTTTCGTTCGGTAATTTCTATTAATTGCAACAAAATCCCTTTTTTACCGCTTTCATCAAGTTTTATTGTAGTTGCAAAGCAACTAAAAAAACTAAGCCCTGATTTTTTGGTAGCATACAGGTTTAATTTTTTTACAAGGTCAAAATCAAATTTTAATTCAAAACGAACATTTTCTCCACTTTTAATCTCTTTCTTATGTTGCTCGGTAAAGTTTGGATCTTCAAAAATATTAATTCCTATTACTTCATCAACAGTATTAATTCCAAACATAGCTATGCACGAGTAATTACACTCTAATAAATTACCTTCTAAATCAAAGGTGGCCAAACCAATGGGCGATTGTTTAAAAAGTGTTTTAAACTTTTCTTCGCTTTCTTTTATTTGTTTATTTGCTATGCCGAGTTCTTCAATTTTTTCTTTTTTGAGTAATAAATTAGATTTCCCCATTTTAGTGAGTATCCGTGCAAATATTACATTAAAATTTTCTAAGAGCTTTACTTTTTCTCTTGAAAGCAAAGGCACTTGTTTTACAGCATCGAGGTATTCGGTTTTATCAAAATTATATTGTTCTGCTTGTTGTTCAAAAAAAGGAAAATCTATTACTTCATCATCGTAAAAAAATTGCCCGATAAAGATATTTACAATGTGTTTATCTTCAATAAATACTGGAAATGCAACATCCCACAATCCATTTTTACATTTGTAATCAATAGGTTTATCAGTTTTTAGTTTTTCTTTTATAAAGCAATCGCTCTCTCTACAGTATTTTTTGGTTTGAGGATGAACACGGTGAAAACAAGTGCATATCTTTTGCCAGCCAGCCGCCACAATTACAGTACCGTTAACATCAATAATTGCCATTGCACAGCCTGCAATTTTTGAATAATAATCAACCAATTGCTGTAATTCGGCAATATCAACCAAGTCAGAAAAAGTAAAATCCGGAGTGTCTTTTGAATAAGGCTTTTTATGGTTGTTGAAGCTATTCATTTTGTAAACTAAATTTACTTTACAAATAATGAATAAATGTAAATAAAATTTGCAGAAAATGCAAATTATTATTGCCGATTAAGCCTTTTATCATCAATAATTTACATCAAAACCCAACAGGTTTTAAAATCTGTTGGGTTTTGAATTCAAAAGGGCTATTTTTTTTAAATATTAATGTGTTACAAAGGAGTTAATAAATGCCTTACTTTTTCATCTTCAATGACATGTTCGGTAATTGCAAAAATTTCTCTTTTTAGCAGTTTAAATTTTTTTACAAATTCAGCAAATTCATCCTCAATTATCAAGTGCTCATTTTTTACCTTTTGTTCATTTTGCGAAAAAGGATTTTCAATCAACTCTTCTAAATGCATGAGATGTTTTGTTATGTTTTTATATAACTCTTTTTTTAGTTGAATAATTTGGGTTAATTCATTCGATAAGGATTGAACTTTTAAAATGTTTCCGTCTTCAATCAACCAGATAAAATACTTGTCAATCAGTGTCCTCAAAAAACGAGATTCATCACGATAAAATTCAACATCAGATTTCCAATGCTCAGTACGAGCATACAAATCTTCACTACTTGAATGAAGTAAGTAGTTGTTTTTGGCTTTTGTTTTGAGTTCCATCTTAATTTATTTTAAATTTATTCATGTAAAGTAAGCCTATAATTTTTTCACTAACAATAACATCAGTTACCACAAGCCGAATACTTTTGTTAGCGTATTTTTTTATACACTGATTAAAATCACTATTCCCAGCTGACAAATGTTTTCGATTTATTGCCTGATGTCAAACGACATTTGAACTGTCAAATTAGTATAAACTTTAAAAATTAAAATGTATGACACTTATTAAAACAAATGGAGGATTAAGGTCAAGAAACCTATTCCCAAGAACATTACTTCAAGATGATTTTTTTAATCTAGACTGGCCTGTTTTCGACCTAGGAAGTAGATTAGACTTATCTTCCGATTGGATTCCTGCAGCCAATGTAAAAGAGGATGACAAAGAATTTATTGTTGAACTTTCCGTTCCCGGTTATGAGAAAAAAGAAATTCATGTAGAAGTAGATAATAACAATGTACTTCGAATTTCTGGAGAACGTAAAAATGAATCAAAAGAAGAAACCGAAAATTATACTTGTAAAGAGTTTAGCTACGGTTCTTTTAGCAGATCTTTTCAACTACCCGAATTTGTGAAAGAAGACAAGATTTCTGCAAAATGCAAAGATGGTGTGCTTAAAGTAGAACTTCCAAAAAAAGAAGCTACAATTATCAGTAAAAAAATTAAAGAAATAGCCATTGCTTAGGCTAATTAATTATACCCGACAATTTTCATTTTAGAAAAATTGTCGGGTTAATTTATCTTTTAAGCAAAAAGATACTGTTTAAATGAACCTTAAAAAAAATCCGATACCAAAAGTATCGGACTAAATGTATGTGACCTCGACAGGATTCAAACCTGTAATCTCTTGAGCCGTAATCAAGTGCATTGTTCAGTTGTGCTACGAGGCCAAAATGTTTTACAAATATACTAATCGAATTTTATTTTTAACCGATTCAAGCTATTTTAATGTCGTTTCCACATTTAAAATGCCCTTCAGGACACTCCTTTTTGCCGTGTAATCCACAAGGGCGACATTTTAAATCGTAATTAATTTGAACAATTTTTGAAGACGCAGATAATGGTCCAAATCCAAATTCGGGTTGAGTGGAGCAAAAATAGACAGTAACTGGAGCATCCATTGCTGATGCCAAATGTAACGGAGCAGAATCATTCACATGGTTCATTTCGGCATGTTGCATTAGTGCAGCAGATTGTAACAATGTTAATTTTCCAGAAAGATTAATACATTTTTTGTTTTTTGATAGTTCAATAATAGCATCACACGAGCTTATATCTGACTCAGAACCCAATAAATAAATTACATAATTATCGTTGGTTTTATGAATAATATCTACCCATTTAGCCTGAGGTAATTGTTTGGTAAACCACACCGAACTTGGTGCTAAACAAATGTATTTTTGATTTTTAAATTCTTGAACAAACTCATAATCATGATTTGTAGGATACAAACTAGGTTTTTCGGGAACCAAATCGGTAAAAGCTTCAATTAGTTTTTGATTTCGTTCAATCTCGTGTAATCCATTGCCAATTTTATGTTCAAATGAATTGGTAAAAAGAAAAGACAATGGATTTTTCTTAAATCCTACTTTAATTTTTGCCCCCGAAAAAGCGGTTAAAACTCCACTTGAAGCAAATCGTTGGAGGTTTATTACTAAATCGTAATTATTGGCATGAATACTTTTTGAAAGTATTTTTAAATTGCTGTATTTATCCTTTTTTTTATTCCAAATCAACACTTCATTAAGCTTGGGATGATTCTCTAGCAGGGCTTCATTTCCCTTTCTCAACAAAAAATCAATTTTAGCTTCGGGATAAAAAACAGTTAATTTTTCAATGATTGAAGTTGCTAGAATAACATCTCCAATAAAGGCTGTTTGAATGATTAATATTTTTTCTAATTTTTTTTTCAAGCTCTAATTTCTAATCAATAATTTCAAATTAAACCGCTACACTATAATCTCTTAACACATCATTTAAAGAAGTTTTTAAATCGGTACTTGCTTTTCGTTTTCCAATAATTAAGGCACAAGGTACTTGATATTCTCCAGCTTTAAACTTTTTGGTATATGAACCTGGAATAACTACACTTCTTTCAGGCACATCACCAATGTATTCAATAGGGCTATCACCACTTACATCAATAATTTTTGTTGATTTGGTTAACACCACATTTGCTCCTAAAACAGCTTCTTTTCTTACCCGAACACCTTCCACAACTATACATCTTGAGCCAATAAAACAACCATCTTCAATAATAACTGGTGCAGCCTGTAATGGTTCTAAAACACCACCAATACCTACTCCACCACTCAAATGTACGTTTTTGCCAATTTGAGCACACGAGCCAACTGTTGCCCAAGTATCTACCATTGTACCCGAATCAACGTAAGCACCAATATTTACATAAGAAGGCATTAAAATTACTCCACTTGCTAAGTATGCACCATATCTTGCTACAGCATGAGGAACAACCCGAACTCCCAGTTGTGCATAATTCCTTTTCAACTTCATTTTATCATGAAATTCAAATGGACCTACTTCAATAGTTTCCATTTTTTGGATAGGAAAATACAGTACCACCGCTTTTTTTACCCATTCATTCACCTGCCATTCCTCACCAATGGGTTCAGCCACTCTTAATGTGCCTTTATCAATCAACTCAATTACATCTCTTATGGCTTTTTGGTTTTCCGGTTGATGAAGTAATGCTCTATTCTCCCACGTATTTTCAATAATTTTTTTTAACTCTTGCATATCAATTTGATGTAATTAGTTTTTCCAATATATTGGTAGTTCCTTCCCACGTGTAATTTTTCTTCACAAAAAGATAACCTTGTTCCGAAATTAAGCTATAAAGTTCTTCATTATCTAACAAACTGGCAACATGATGTGCATATTCGTTTGGATTTTCACCAATTAATACACTTTTGTTATTTTCTGCACCTAATGCATTGTTTGCTAAACGAGAGGTAACACAAGGTAATTTCATTGCCATAGCTTCTAATAATTTGTTTTGTAAACCAGTTCCGATTTGCATTGGAGCTACAAACACTTTTGATTTAGCATAATAAACCGACATATCCTCTACCCAACCTGTAACTATTACGTTTTTTGATTTTAATGCTAATACTTTTGCATCAGGATTTGCACCCACAATGGCAACTTTTATAGCTGGGTTTGTTGCCCAAACTAGCGGCATAATTTCTTTTACCAAATATACTACACCAATTACATTTGGAGGATAACTCATGTTGCCAGTAAAAATGATGTCAAATTCTTTTTGAGTTGTTCTATACTGAAACATGGAATAATCTACACCATTTTGAACAACAACTATTGAATCATTTTTAATGTTTACAATCAACTCTTTGTCTTGATTTGAAATAATGGTTAAATTATTAAAGTCATTAAATATAAAATGCTCGTATCGTTTTAGTCGTTCGGTTTCTAATTTTAAAAATGGTTTTAAGTAAAATGGCGACTCTTCAATTCTTCGTTCCATTCCTCTTGAAAGAGCATCCATGTAGTCTAAGGTTTTTGGAAGTTTTGAATGCCGAACATACTCAGTAACTCTAATCAATTGGCAATAAATATGGTCAGGTTTAGTTTCATCAATGAGTCTATTTATTTTTTGCTGAGCAGATGTATTGTAGAAATAACTTACTTGTAATGAGTCTTTTGAAAAGATTAACTTGAATAAAAGGTTAAAAAATATTTGTATTTTATATAATCGTATGACTTCAATTCTACTACAATATTGTTTTAATATTTCAACACTCTCTTTCGAAACAGGTTCGTCGGAAAGGGCACATAAAATAATTTCATGATTTTTTGATAATTCTTTAATTTGATGAAATGCTCGAAGTTTATCACCTTTTTCAAGTGGATATGGAAAACGTGATAATAGTACAAAAATCCTCATGAATTCAATAAGTTCTTATAAAAATCAGATAGCTTGTTGCAAATAACTTGATTATCATATTTTGTTTCAGCTAATGTTCTTGCATTTTTTCCAATGGTATCAGAAAAATTTTGGTCGTTCAAACATTTTAAAATAGCATCCTCAAATTCCTTTTCGGTATCTGCAATTAAAATATTTCTTCCATTTTCGTATTCAATCCCCTCAGCACCAACAGAAGTAGAAATAATTGTTTTTCCAAACGCCATTCCTTCAATAATTTTAACACGCATTCCGCCGCCAGAAGTTAATGGCACAATCATAATTGATTTTGAATTTATAAACTCATGTGAGTCAGCAACTTCGCCTAAGACAACTACATTTTCCATTTTAAATTGTAGCAACCAATCTGACATATTACGTCCAGCTAAATACAATTTAATGGCTGTGTTTTTTTTAAAAATATTTATCCATATTTTTTTCAAAAACCACTCAATTCCATCAGCATTTGGTCGCCAATCCATTGCACCAATATGAAATACAGAAGGTTTTTCCAAATTAGAAACATCTATTTTATACTTTTCTAAATCAATTCCAAAAGGGACATGAATTATTGGTAAAGTACAACCCATTTTTTTATAGACAACGGTATCAAGTTCTGTAATAGTTGCAATTGCGTCAAATTTATTTAAACCATCATGTTCATATTTTTTCAATCGTTTTGCTAGTAATTTCAAATACATTTTCTTTAAAGGATTGCCAGTATCTTCTGCTAAGCGTTCCCAAATCATAAATTCAATATTTTGTGACCGTAAAACAATTTTTGCTTTGGAATATTTTCGAATCACATCCACATAAGGTGTTACCCATAATGTTTCCAGATGTACGACATCGTAATCTTTTGATTGTAGTAGTTCAATTAATACTTTTTCAAAATCAAGTGAATAAAACCGACTAATGTTATATGATTTGTTCGAAAATAGATTAACAAAAGCATCGAAAGGTTTTACAACTGTATCAATAAAAACCACACGATAATTTGTTTTGTTGCGGTAATTTAAATCTACATCATCTATGTTAATAAAATGTTTTGAAGTATTTACCGATAGGACATCTACTGTGTTACCAGCATTAATTAATCCATGAGTCAATATATCCATTGCAATACTTCCGCCATCTTTTGGTGGAAAAGGAATTTTACTACATACTTGTAAAATCTTCATTAAAAAATCAATCTATTTTGGTTCAAAAATCTATAGTAATTTGTGCTTGGCTACAAATATACCGCTACCAAATGGATTTTCGAAAAATAAAAAGCATTTCGATTGCGGCATAACTCAAACTAACTACCCCGAGTACTCTGGACTAGTAAGTTTGAGTATCTAGCAAATAGATTTAGCGAATATTAGCTATTTTTCTAATTTCAATTCAAAAAACAGATTAACCTTTTTAATGCTATTTTTATTTTAGAACGAATGCTTATTTTTGTCGCAGAAACAAAATACATGAGCATTAAGGATAAGTTTTTAATTACCGGTTTTTCTGGGTTTGTAAGCAAACATTTTATTGATTTTTTAGAGAACAATAAAATCAGTGTTGAAGTTTTGGGTGTTGATATAAACGATGATATTCCGTTTGATTATTCCAATTATAAGTTTGTAACCTGTAATTTCAAAAAAATTGATTTATTAAACAAGGTTTCGGTAGAAAATGTAATTCAAAAATTTCAACCTAATTATGTGCTTCACTTGGCATCTTATAGTAGTGTTGCTATGAGCTGGAAAATGCCAGTTGAAAGCTTTACTAATAACACCAATATCTTCTTAAACCTTATCGAAACCATTCGTTTGTCGGGAATAAAATGTAGAGTATTATCTATTGGTTCTTCTGAAGAATATGGAAATGTTTTAGATGGTAGTGTCCACTTAACCGAAAAACATGTGTTAAATCCGATAAGCCCTTATGCTGTTGCAAGGGTATCGCAAGAAATGTTATCAAAAGTTTATACCGATAGTTATGACATGGATATTATTATGACACGCTCTTTTAATCATATTGGAACGCATCAAAAAGATATTTTCGTTATTCCTTCGTTTGTAAAAAAGATGATTGCTTTAAAATCAACTACTGATAAGGTTAAAGAATTAACAACTGGGGATACAACAATAATTAGAGATTTTGTTGATGTAAGAGCTGTTGTTGAAGCTTATTATCTTTTATTTAAGAAAGGAAAAAAAGGAGAAATTTATAACATCTGTAATGAAAAAGGAACTTCATTAAACGAAGTGATACAAATCATTTCTTCAATTTTAAATATTAAAGTGGTTCAAAAAACCGACCCAAAATTAGTTCGTCCAAACGACAATAAAATAATTATTGGTTCTAATCAAAAAATTAAAAAAGATACTGGTTGGGCAAACAAATATTCGTTAGAAGATAGCTTAAAAGATATTGTTGCTTATTATCAAAAAAATTAGAGATTAGTCATTCTTCTTTTCTATTAAATATTTTTTTGAAAAACATAAAATAAGCATCAATGTTAAACATGGCCGAATCGGTGGTTGCCTTATAGGTAAAGAAAAAACCTAAAGGAAATAAAAATGCTGTTGCCAACCACATTCCTTGATAAACTTCTACAACTCTTTCTTTAGCCATTTTTTCACCGGAAATGGATAAAATCCAAAACAATAAAAAGAAAATTACAGAAATTACTACTGGCATTCCTAACCCACCTTTACGAACAATTGCACCTAATGGAGCACCGATAAAAAACATGATTAAACAGGCTAATGAAAAAGTAAATTTTCGGTGCCATTCCACATTCAAATTCATTAAATTTTCTTCATGGAATTTCATTTCAACCAATATTGCCGAAGACCTCCCTTTGTTGGTTCTGGCACTATTTAAAGCAATATTAAAAATTTGTTCTTTTTGGTCGTTCGGAATTTTTTTAAGCTCTTCTTCTAGGGTTAATTTTTCAGCAATTGAATCTGTAAGAATCGTATTTTTAAATAAAGAATCATTAACGATGTATGAAGTTTGCAGTGCGTTAAAAAATTCATCCGTTCTAGTATTCATGTATGTTGAAATGGTATCTGTTTTTTCAGAGAGTTGTCTTAAATTTAACATCCTATAATCTTCCTTAAACAACTCTTCGTCGGTTCTATTTAGTTTAAAACCGGATAAATCTATCCTCATTTCATATTCATCAAATGAAAACCTTGATAAAGGGTAAATTTTGTCCATTCTTCCCTCATATTTTTCTTGATAATCTACCCCATGAAATAATTTTACAAGAAAAAAAGATTTATCATCTGAGATTTTCATAATTCCAGAATCAGCAACCGTTAATTGTCTGTTTCCTTGGTCTTCGGTATGATTATAAATCATCACTTTTTTTAACATGTCACCCTCTTTCGACGGTACTTTATCTTTTACTCGAATTACATAACCGTCTATTTCATTGTAAAAAACATCAGGTAAAATATTAACCGAAGGTTTTTGCGAACGAATATCATATAGCAAGGAATAAAATTTTAGATTAGCTATGGGTATAATATTATTGGCAAAGAAAAAAGCACACAAAGTAATGATGGATACTAAAATGATGAGTGGTCGCATTACTTTTTGCAATGAAATTCCTGCGGCTTTAAACGAAACCAACTCAAAATGTTCTCCTAAGTTACCAAAAGTCATTAAGGAAGCCAATAATATTGCCAAGGGTAGGGCAAGTGGTACCATGTTAGCGGAAGCAAAAATCAATAATTCTGCAATAACATACCATTCCAACCCCTTGCCCAACATTTCATCAATATAAAGCCAAATAAATTGCATTAAAAGCACAAATAATGCAATAAAAAAGGTCATAATAAATGGACCTATAAATGATTTTAATATAAAAATATTGGCTTTCTTCAACTCAATTCTTTGCTTACAAATATAAACAAACAAGTTAGAAGTCGGAAGTCAGAAGACCGAAGTGATTCCGGCTTCTGTCTTCCAGCTTATTTAAACTGGCTTGAAACCACTAAATCTTTAGTTCCATGCGACCAAGAGTAAAAACCTTCGCCAGATTTAACACCCATTTTACCGGCAGTTACCATGTTTACCAATAAAGGACAAGGAGCATATTTTGGATTTCCAAATCCATCATGAATAACATTTAAAATGGACAAACAAACATCTAAACCAATAAAATCTGCCAATTGTAATGGTCCCATGGGGTGTGCCATACCTAATTTCATTACGGTATCAATTTCATCCACACCAGCAACACCTTCATAAAGTGTTATAATGGCTTCATTGATCATGGGCATTAAAATTCTGTTGGCAACAAAACCAGGATAATCATTTACTTCAACAGGAACTTTACCCAATTTTTTTGAAAGCTCCATAATGGTGGTAGTTACTTCATTAGAAGTGGAATAACCTCTAATAATCTCTACCAATTTCATCATCGGAACCGGATTCATAAAGTGCATTCCAATCACTTTGTCAGGTCTTTTAGTAACTGATGCTATTTTAGTAATAGAAATGGAAGATGTATTTGAAGCTAAAATTACCGACTCATCGGTTACTTCATCTAAATTTTTAAAAATCTTTAGTTTTAAATCTATATTTTCGGTAGCTGCTTCAACCACCAGTTGAACTCCTTTTACCCCTTCGTTTAAATTGGTAAATGTTGTAATGTTACTTAACGTATACGATTTATCTCCTTCCGAAATTTTCTCTTTAGTAACCATTCGTTCTAAATTCTTTGTAATGGTTGAAATGGCTTTATCTAAAGCTGGTTGAGAAACATCAATTAAATTAATTTTAAAACCACTCTGAGCAAAAGTATGAGCAATGCCATTACCCATTGTTCCTGCTCCTATTACTGCAATGTTTTTCATATTTTTAAGTTTTGTATGTAGTGTTTAGTTTATAGTGTTTGGTTTTATTTTTTAATTATCTAATTATCACATTTTCTAATTAATGCCCTTTTGCTGCTAAATATCTTTCGGCATCTAATGCTGCCATACAACCTGTCCCTGCAGCTGTAATTGCTTGACGATAATTTTTATCTGCGGCATCACCTGATACAAATACACCTGCAACATTTGTTTTTGAAGTACCCGGTATATTTTTAATGTATCCCACTTCATCCAAATCCAAAAATGGTTTAAAAATTTCAGTATTAGGTTGATGTCCAATGGCTACAAAAAAACCAGTACAAGAAATCGTTTTAACTACACTTGTTATGTTATTTTTAACTCTAACACCAGTAACTAAATCATTTTCACCTAAAACTTCTTCGGTTTCAGTGTTAAACAATATTTCAATGTTTGGTGTATTTTTGACTCGTTCTTTAACTTTTTTACAAATATTGGAAAGATAATGTGCTTCTTCACAAGCAGAATCTCCAGCTCCAACGATAACAACCTCTTGATTTTTATAGAAAAAACCATCGCAAACAGCACAGGCTGAAACACCTCCACCAGCTTTTAAATAATGTTGTTCTGATGGTAAGTTTAAATATTTGGCTGTTGCTCCTGTAGAAATAATAATAGTGTCTGCGTGAATTTCTTTTTTATCTTCAATCCAAACTTTATGTATAGTACCTGAAAAGTCGACTTTTGTAACCCAACCATTTCTAACATCGGTATTAAATCGTTTGGCTTGATTTTCTAATTGTATCATCATTTCTGGTCCTGAAACTCCATCTGGGTATCCAGGAAAATTTTCAACTTCATTGGTTGTTGTTAACTGACCGCCAGGTTGCATACCTTGGTATAAAACAGGATTCATGTTTGCTCTAGCGGCATATATAGCCGCAGTATATCCAGCTGGGCCAGAGCCAATAATTAAACACTTTACTTTTTCTATTTGTTCCGACATATTATTATAATTTTTTAATTTCAATGAAATTCGAAACAAAATTACATAAAACGAGCTATATTAATATGATAATTATTACTCTTCTATAACTAATTAATAACATTTTTTCATTAGAATTGTAGTCGCTAATTCGGGATGTAGCTCAGCTCGGTAGAGTGCACGTCTGGGAGCCACGCTCTAGCGTGGAGGTTCAAATTAAAGCATACTGTAAACGTACAGTATTTATTTCGGGGCGTAGCTCAGCTCGGTAGAGTACACGTCTGGGGGGCGTGTGGTCGCAGGTTCAAATCCTGTCGCCCCGACTTTTTATTGTTAATGACCTATTTAGTGTATATTATTAGAAGTTTAAAACACCATCGTTTCTACGTCGGTATGACTTCTGATTTTGAAAAAAGGTTGATTTCTCACAATCTTGGTTTAAATACTTCCACTAAAAATGGAACACCTTGGGAAAAAATTTGGTTAAGTAATCCGACAGAATCTAAAAATGAAGCTTTATCGTTAGAAAAAAAAATCAAAAAAAGAGGTGCTCAAAGGTTTCTCAATGATATAATTTAAAACGTCTGGGAGCCACGCTTGAGCGTGGAGGTTCAAATCCTGTCATCCCGACAAAACAAAAAAGCTCTTGAATTTTTCAAGAGCTTTTTTGTTTAATATTTATTTAAAGAGAATTTATTCTTCTTCAACTTCAACCATTTTAAAAGGCACACTGATAATGGCTTGATAATCTTCGCCTGCTTCTAACATATCTTCATCGTCTTCTTCGTAATACCAATTGATAGTTACTTCGCTGCTTCCTGAGTTAATTACTTCTAATTTTTTAAACACATCTAAAATACATTTAGACGAACTTGTATTGAAATATTCTAATTGAATATCAACTTTAGTTTGGCTTTTTGAATTTTTATTGTATGCTTCTAAAGCATCAACCAATGGTTTGTAAAATTCAATTGAATTTTCTGGGATAGATCTACCTCTTACCAATAAATAACCTGTTTCAGGGTTAAACTTAATTGTTGGTGTTTTAGATGATCCTTCTACTATTAATTCTTCCATATCCAAAATTTTTATTGTGCTATATTTACTATTAAACTAAAAAAAGAGAAATTATTATCAATGTTAATAAAACTATAATCTAATTTTTTGCCAGATTTTCTTGCAATATCAATCATTCCTAAACCACCACCACCTTTAGCCGACATTTCTCCATTATTAAGAACTTCTTTATAATAATCTTTTAACTCTTCTTTATCCATACTGTTAATCTTATCTAATCTACTTTTTAGATGATTAATATTTTCATTTGCGATATAATTACCAGTCATTATGGAATAATCGACATCATCACTTTTTCTTATCATAAACAGTGCTGATTTTTCATTTGCAGCTGTCAAAT
>CAYJMI010000094.1:0-13721 GCA_964371285.1 uncultured Vicingus sp.
GGTGATACCTATACTGTAATGGAGGATTACGAAAATGCCCTAAAATATTTTAATATCTGCCTTACTTTTAATTTATCGGCTCGACAAAAAGCCATTGTTTATTACAACATTGGCGAGGTTCATTATTTTAAAAAAGAATATAAAACAGCTCAAGAATTTATCCAAAAAGGACTGGATTTTGGGGTAGAAACCGATTATTGGCAAATTATTATTGCGGCTTACCAAATGCAAGCGAACATATTACTACTTGATAATAATTTTAATGAAGCAATTTTAATTTTAGAAAAGGCATTTGAAATAGCTGATATTAAAAAATCAAAAGAAGATAAATACTCTTTGTATGAACTATTTTCAAAAGCACACGCTGGTTTGAATGATTATAAAAAGGCTTTTGAAAATTTGGATAGATACAATCAACTTAAGAATGAAGTGATGAGTTTTAACAATGCTCAAAAACTTAAGAAAATAGAATTTGAACATCGTTTAATAAGTATTACTTCTGAAACAGAAGAAATAAAGAAAAAGAATACACAAATTGTTTCTGCTTTTAAAAAAATTGAGATTCAACGAAATGAAATTGAAAGTAAAAACATTGCAATAACAGATAGTATTTATTATGCTAAACGTATTCAGTTTGCAATATTGCCTTCTGATAAAAAAGTTAAACAATTACTAAAAAATAGTTTTGTTTTTTACCAACCAAAGGATATTGTAAGTGGTGATTTTTATTGGGTAGAGCAGGTTAATGATGAAATTATTTTTTCTGTTATTGATTGTACTGGTCATGGTGTTCCTGGAGCTTTTGTAAGTTTAATAGCTTATAATATGATAAACAAAGTGGTGTTGGAAAATCAGATTACCAACCCAGCAGAGATATTAAAACAGATGGATGTTTTAATGCAAAGTTTGTTTGAACAATCGGAGGAAAAAATACGTGACGGAGTAGACATGGGAATTTGCACCTTAAATACTAAAACAAACGAATTAAATTTTTCAGGAGCTTTTCATTCTCTTTTTATATGCAATGATGAAGAATTGACCGAAATAAAAGGGAACCGTGATTCTATCGGTTTTTCTATTTATGAGAACAAAAAAGAATTTATAAATCATAAAGTTACTCTTAAAAAGGGAGATACCATTTATTTGAGCACTGATGGATTACCCGATCAATTTGGTGGTATAAAAGGAAAAAAACTAAAATGGAAAGGATTGAAAGAACAACTTTGTTTATGGCAAAAGATACCGATAGCCAATCAAAAAGATACTATAAAATCTTTTTTCTACAATTGGAAAAATGACCTTGAGCAATTGGACGATGTTTGTATTATAGGCGTTAGAATATAATACAAACGAGTCAGTTTATACTGAGCGTAGTCGAAGGAATGTTTGTATTTTCGGTGTGAGAATCTAATCTTTTTTATTTAATACTATTTTTTCAAGTTCACTAAGTCTATCCACAATGCTGGTTAAATTTCTAAAATGAATGTAGTTTTTTCTATATTTACTTACTTCCATAGCAGGACTTCCCATTACACCCGTACCTTCTTGCGTAATATTTTTTGATATGCCTGACTGAGCTGCTATAATAGTATTGTCGGCAATAGTTAAATGTCCAACTATACCAACTTGACCGCTAAACATACAATTTTTACCAACGGTAGTTGAACCTGCAATAACGTTGTGTGCAGCTAAATAGCTATTTTCTTTAATTTCAACATTATGGGCAATGTGAACCAGATTGTCCAATTTTACACCACTTCGGAGTATGGTAGAACCAATGGTTGCTCTATCAATAGAACAATTTGAACCTATTTCTACATTATTTTCAATAACAACATTTCCAATTTGAGGAATTTTTTTACCACCATCTTGTAAAGCAAAACGAAATCCATCGCTGCCTATTACTGTTCCAGAGTGGAGAATACAATTTTTGCCAATTACTGAATCTGAATATATTTTAACACCGGCAAATAGTGTAGTATTGTCGCTAATGGTAACATTTTCTCCCACATAAACCTGAGGATAAATTTTTACATTGTTTCCAATTTTTGCATTTTCAGCTACTACTGCAAATTCGCCTACATAAACATCTTTGCCAACAACAGCACTTTCATGAATAAAAGCATGATTAGAAATACCCGTTTTTGCCAATTTTACTTGATTGTACATTTCTAGTAACTGAGCAAAAGCGTTTTCAGCATTTTTTACTCTAATAAGCGTGGTGTCTAGCTTTTCAGTTGGTTTAAAATCTTCATTTACAATAACAATAGAGGCTTTTGTAGTATAAATAAATTGTGTGTATTTTGGATTAGCCAAAAATGAGATGGAGCCATTTTTTCCTTCTTCTATTTTAGAAATACTATTTACTTCTACATTTGTATTGCCTTCAATAGTTCCGTTTAAGGCTGCTGCAATTTGTTGAGCTGTAAATTTCATGAGATTGAGTCTTGAATTTTAAGAATGAAGAAAACTAATCACTCATAATTTTTTCACTAAATTTAGAATTAATTTTTAATAAATAAAATGATAAGCAAAAGAAAAAAATAAGCTGTTTTATTTCTCACAGTGCCTTAGTTGATGATTATGTAACCTACTCAAAACAATTAGAGCTGAAACAGCTCCAGTTGTCGCATAAAACATATCAGATTGTGTATCCCAAACATAACCTTGTGTTCCTAAAAACGATTCGGCATCTTCTCCGGTTGTTTCGGCAACAAACCATTCTATAAATTCATAAGAAACACTAATTGCCATACAAATTGATACAACAATAAAATTTAACCACCTTAAGTTATTAACTACTTGTTTTCTGATTAAAATTTCTCTTGCAATTATAGCAGGAATAAATCCTTGAGCAAAATGACCAATTTTATCATAATTGTTTCTACTTTGGTCAAGTGCCTCTTTTATCCAATCAAACAAGGGAACTTCGGCATACGTATAATGACCACCGACCATTAATATACAACTGTGAATAAGTATTAAACCATAAACTAAATTGGTGAACTGAAAACGCCTGTGAGTAATAATAAGAACGATTAATCCAATAATAGCAGGAATTACTTCTAAAAACCACGTAAAATAGTCTTTTGGATGTATTGCCGACCAAATAAGTGTTGAGGAAAATAAAATTATAAGGGTTATTTTATATTTCATATTATCCCAACTATATTTTACTTTATTCCTTGAAACAAGTTTTGGTAAAAACCACCAATTAATGGAACTTCTTTTTTTTCTTGGTTGATGGCGGAAACTAAGCCTAAAATCCAGAAAACAACTAAACCTACCAAACTTAATGAAATGGCAGCATTAATTATCCAACCAATAATTGGAATAAACACAAAAATAAATTGAGCAATACTTAAAACTATTGCAGTTAACGAAATACCTAAAGATTGTCGGATGTGAAAAGCACCAAGCTCTGATTTATTTTTTTCGTCACTATGCATTACAAAGGCTATTATTAAGCCTATTAAGGTAATGTAACTAATAATTGCTACTGTTTTTCCTTTATCTTCTTGAATTTCCATGGTTTATTTTTTAAGTGCTAATTTATAATAAATTATTTGAATTGATGTAAGAAATGATATTTTCCTTTTCGGAGGGATGAAACCACTTATAATCGCTCGATTTGTTAAACCAAGAAATCTGTTTTTTTGCGTAACGACGAGTGTTAACTTTTATTTTATCTACAGCTTCATCTAATTTGTAAATTCCATCAAGGTAATCAAACAATTCAGTGTAACCAACTGTTTTTAGGGCATTATGATTTCGGTATTCAAACACCCTTTTTACTTCGTCTAACAATCCAGCATTCATCATTAAATCAACTCTTAAATTAATTCGATTATAAAGTTCTTCTTTATCTCTGTTCAAAGCAATTTTTATAATGTTAAAAGGTCTGAGCTGTTTAATACCTTGTCGAAGTTCAGCATAAGAATCGTTACTAATCATACAAACTTCAATAGCTCTGTATAAACGTTTAAGGTTGTTTAAGTCAATTTCCAAATAAAATTTTGGGTCGAGTTGTTTTAGTTTTTCTTGTAATATTTCAATACCATATTTATTATAGAGTTGTTCCAGTTCAATGCGAATTTGCTTATTTCCTTCAGGAATGTTTTCATCAAAGCCATTACAAACGGCATCTATATATAATCCAGAACCTCCTGTTAATATAACTATTGAATGTTTTTTGAATAATTTATTTAATAAATTTAAAACGTCATGTTCAAAGTTGGTGGCATTATATGTTTGAGAAATAGAATGAGAATCTACAAAATGATGTATTATATTTTGCATTTCTTCAGGTGTAGGTTTAGCAGTACCAATACTCAATTCTTTAAAAAACTGACGTGAGTCGGCACTAATAATTTCAGTATTAAAATGCTTGGCTAAATCAACACAAAGAGCAGTTTTTCCTACGGCCGTTGGACCAGTAATAACAACTAGAGTAGGGAGCATGATTTAATAGTAATTTTCGTTGTCGTCGTAACCTTCGTTGTTTTCCAAATCGTCGAATTCTTCAAATATATCGTCTTTAAAAAGACTGTCATCTGCACCATTTTCATTTAATATATCATCATTCAAATAAGCATCAGAATAAGCTTCGTCATCATTCACTTTAATATCTAGTTCTCCTTGAGAATACACTACTCTTGGATAAAAATCAGCTTCTGCTTTAACCTTGATTTCAATAAGTTCTATAAAAAAATGATGGATGTTTAAAAAATCGTAAGCATATAACAAATGGTCGCCTAAACAATTGGTAATGTTGTTGATTTTTACATTTTCCATTACCAAAACTTTTTCCATCCCTTCTTCTTCGGCACCCACATCAAATAAGGTAATCTCTTGACCTTTGTTCCAACTTTCATCACTAACATAAAACGAAGCCATTTGAGAACCATCAAAACCAAACGAAGCAACAATCATTTCATGTAAATCTTCAAAATTTTGAGTGCTTTTAATTTCAATGTCTCTAAATATTTCTTGTTCGCCTTCGGCTAAAACTCTCAGTTTGTAGATACTCATACGCTCTAAATTAGATTTAATTCTTTTGCTTTGTTCATCATGTAATTGTAGGCTTCATCGTAGTTGTTGGCAATTTCGCCTTCCAAAATGGCTTCACGAATGGCTTCTTTAATTAGCCCCACCTCTTTACATGGTTTGAGATTAAAGGTTTGCATAATGATTTTACCGGTAATTGGCGGTTGCCAGTTTCGCAATTGGTCTTTTTCTTCAACTTCTTTTAATTTTTGTTTAACCAACTCAAAGTTAGCTAAATATTTTTTTACTTTTTCTTCGTTTTTAGATGTTATGTCGGCATTACAAAGAATTAACAAATCGTCAATATCTTCACCAGCGTCAAATAACAAACGGCGAACAGCACTATCCGAAACCATATCATTAACCAAAGCAATAGGGCGTAAATGAAGTAAAACCAACTTCTGTACGTACTTCATTTTATGGTCGAGAGGAAGTTTTAAGTTTTTAAAGATTTTGGGAACCATTTGAGCCCCTTTATCTTCATGTCCGTGAAAAGTCCATCCGTGGTCTTTTTCAAATCGTTTGGTTGCTGGTTTAGCAATATCGTGTAAAATTGCTGCCCAACGTAACCATAAATTTCCAGTATTCGGACAAATGTTGTCTAAAACCTGAATGGTGTGGTAAAAATTGTCTTTATGTCCTTGTTTCCTTATAAATTCAACACCATGAAGCAAAGCCATTTCTGGAAAAATGATTTCCAATAAACCAGTATTAAACAGGTGTTTAAAACCGATGGATGGAGTAGGGGCTAGAATAATTTTATTCAGTTCATCTATAATTCGTTCTTTAGAAACAATACGAATGCGTTGCCTATTTTCTCGAATGGCTGTTAACGATTGTTCTTCAATTTCAAAACCCAATTGTGTGGCAAAACGTATTGCTCGCATCATTCTTAAAGGGTCGTCGGAATAAGTAATGGTTGGGTCTAAAGGTGTTTTTAAGATTTTATTTTCGATGTCTTTTAATCCGTCAAATGGGTCTAGAATTTCGCCTAAAGTTGATTGGTTTAAACTTATTGCCAAAGCATTGATGGTAAAATCTCTTCGATTTTGGTCGTCTTCCAACGTACCATTTTCAACTATGGGTTTGCGTGAGCCTCTATCGTAACTTTCTTTTCTTGCACCAACAAACTCAATTTCATAATCGTGGTAACGAAGCATGGCTGTACCAAAGTTTTTAAATACCACAACTTTGGTGTTTTTACCCATTAATTTTGCCACTTTTTCGGCTAATTCAATGCCTGAGCCAATAGCTACCACATCAATATCTTTGCAAGGTCTGTTGAGTATAATATCGCGAACAAAACCACCGATTACATAAGCATCTGTTTCTAGTTCTTGTGCTGCTTTGGCTATCAGGTTAAAAATAGGATGTTGGATGTGTTTTTTCAAATCAAGGATGTTTGTAGGATACAAAAATAATGGTTTTTGAGTTTAAAAGAGGTAGTTCTCGAAATTCGATTAAATACTTGTGTACTTACTTAATAATATAAGTAAATACACGTACTAATAAATTGTTAAAATTTAGTTTATTACGTAGTTTAAATTCAGTTTTCATACTCTTTTTATTTGTTTTTATAGGGTCTAACTTGGTTAAGTTCTATTTAAACTTTAAGGTTATGATAAAATTTAAGACATTATTTTTTGGGATGATATTACCCATATTTGCTTATACACAATGTACATCTATTATTTTTCCATCTAATATTGTTGTAAATAATGAGGAAGGATGTTGTGGAGCAGTTGTTTCATACCAAATACCTTATTTACAAGATACTTGTTCTACCTTATTTTTTGAGGATTTTGAATCAGGTTTTGGAGGTTGGACTACAGGTTCTTTTAATGGAATAAATAACTGGACAATTCAAAATATTTCCGGAGTTGGAACTTCATTGGGTAGTAATATGTTAGGTGTCCCACATTCCGGTAATTATTCTTTTGGAGGAACAGAACACAGTTATCTTCAAAGCCCTGTATTTAATACAATTGGTGGAGGTAAAATTAGTTTTGGTTTTTTTGTAAATAATGAGCCGGCTGGTCATGATCAAGAAATGATACAAATATCTTATAATGGTGGGATAACATGGAATCAATTGATGGGTAATCAATTGCCAAACGATGAATTTAATAGCCAGTCAACCAACATTATTATTTCTGATGCTGAAGGGTCGGAATCAACTCTTTTACGGTTTATTTACAACACAGTTGATGCTTGTTGTGGTGCTCAAGACGGTTTTTTTATTGATAATGTGAAATTTGAAAAAAATACATCGGTTCAATTAATTTCAGGATTGGGAAGCGGGGTTGTTTTTCCGATAGGAATCTCAACAGAAGTTTATGAAGTATTTGATGGCGGAACTTCAGAAATAATTTCATTTACAATAACTGTAAACTCTATTTATAATACTGTTCAAACATTATCAATTTGTTATGGAGATTATGTTTCTGTTGGTATGAATAGTTACTCAAACTCAGGAACATATTTTGATACTTTAGTAACAACATCAGGTTGCGATTCGGTTGTAACAACAATTCTTTTAGTTAAAAGTAGCATTGATACTACCTTATTTATTGATGATAGATTAATTGTTTCAAATGAAATGGACGCCAATTATCAATGGATTACATGTAGTAACACTAACTTTTTGATAAATGGTGAAACAAATAGAGAATATATTGCAAGTACTAATGGAAATTATGCTGTAATTATTACTAAAGATGGTTGTACCAAAACTTCTTCTACTGCTAATATTATGAGTGTAGGTGTTGCTGAAAATGAAACAGCAAACATTGTTAGATATTATCCGAATCCGGTTATTGATAAAGTAACTATAGAATTAAATCAATTCATTCCAAACACATCAATTTCAATTGTTGATATAACAAGCAAGGAATTGTTTAGAATAGATGAAATAGGTACAACACAAGTAGAATTAGATTTAAGTTCCTTTTCCTCAGGGATTTATTTTGTTGGGATTAACAATCAGGAAATACAACAAATATTAAAACTGGTAAAAAAATAAGTTATTTAACAATTCTGGTTTTATGTTCAATTTCACCTATCGAGTTAAAAATTACTACTTCATAAATTCCCTTAATCCAGTTGTCGGTATTTATCTCTTTTGAGTTTCCGGAATATACCAATTGACCAACAGCAGAATATACTTTTATTTGGCAGTCATTACAATCAGATTTAATATTTAAAACATCTTTAACAGGATTAGGATAAATTAATATGTCGATTAGATATTTGTAGTTCACAACAGCAATTTCGCTATAAGAATATTCTCCATTAAAATCGGTTTGTTTTAAACGGTAATAAGAAATTCCCTCCAAAGGTTTTTGGTCAACAGTAGAATAACTTAGTACCGAATTACTGTTTCCAGCTCCTTTAATCTCTTTTACAGATTCCCAATATTCAAGATTTGAACCTCGTTCAATGGTAAAGTAATCATTGTTTATTTCAGTTTCAGTTTTCCAGACAACCTGAACATTATTTTTGATTAAAGTAGCATCAAAACTTACCAATTTTATTGGTAGTGGGGTTTGTGTTTTATCAATTGTACCTATGGTAAATCGTACATTATTTACTATTGAAGATACCCCTGAAAATTGATAAATATTACTACCTAAAGAAGTAGCTCCGGCAATTGGAGTTTCATCTGCAAAAGAACCATCATTATCAGTATCAACTAATAAACGTAAATCTGTTGAATTTACGGTGCCTAAATTGGTTAAATCGAATTGAAGGTCTATACTACCAACATCAACCGAAGCTCCAGATATATTTACCTCACTTACTCTCCATATTCTTTCAAAACGACTTTCTATACTCGATGGGATATCTGTATAATTTATTGCTTGAGCAACTAAGTTGTTGTGTCCAAAAATGAGGAATTCATTGTCGTCTAAATTATTCGCATTAAGAATTTTAACAATATTGCTTTGAGCAGCATTATTATAGTTTGAAATATCTATTCTTCCAATACCTGCAACATCAACATCAAAATCACCATTTGCCGGATTATCTTGAATATAAATATCATTAGCACCTAAGGTTAATCCATATTTAGCTGTCAGGTAATTATTTATTAGAACCGTTTGAGCGGTATTTAAGGCATAATTATAAACTATAAATTCATTTATATAACCTCTTAATCCACCATTTGCAGTGGTTGCATGTCTTCCAATTCTAGGATTTGGAGGGTTTGTAGGTCCGTCACTATCTGCAATTGTATTTTGAATTTGCCCATCATAATGAATTTGATAATTGACATTATAATTTCTAAACATTCCAATAATTTTTGTATTGGTATTAACAGATGTAGTAGTTAAACACCCTCCTAAACCTCCTCCAGCATTATTTCTTTTTTGAAAGCCATAAAAATTTCCGGTAATGGGTTTTAAAGAAACTAAATTATTTGTAGCTGTTGTTCTATCTAAAATAAAATGACCATTACCATCATTCAATCCACCTGGAACTGATGCGGTATCTTTAAAGACTATAAAGTAAGAATAACCATCGGTAGAATTTAAGCCTAAATTTGGTCCGTCTATAAACATGTTTCCGGTAAATTTTAGACCACCGATACCATTTGAAACATTAGATTGATAAATTGGTTTGTTTGCTAATATAGTTTGATTTGCATGGTAATTGTTTCCTGAACGATCGTTCCACTGTTGAACCTGTTGGCCGTTTATAGCATTTGTTACCCCTGCATCTGTAAAAAAATCGCCATCACCCGATAACCACAATACATTACTTGATGAATTACCTACTCCCCCAGGACCAGTTTGAGCAACTAAGAAGGTCGTTGGAAAACTAAAAATTAGAATAATATATAGGTAAATTTTTATCATAAATTTTTGAATGGTATTTATCGATTAGTTGTGATACAAATAAATCAAGTAAAATACCGTGTAATATGGTGATACGAGGCATTTTTATCAATGTTACAAAACATGATAAAAATTAAACTAACTATGATATAGTAAAGATTATATAAAAAGACGAAATAGATTTAAATCTATCCTATTTCAAAAATAAATTTTGTGAGAAAAACCTATTTAACGATTCTTATTTTGTTATCAATTTCACCTTTTGCATTAAAGAGTATCAATTCATAAATTCCCTTAGTCCAGTTGTTGGTATTTATCTCTTTCGAGTTGCCGGAATAGATCAATTGACCAACAGTAGAATATACTTTTATTTGGCAGTCGTTACAACTAGTTTTAATATTTAAAACATCTTTAACTGGATTAGGATAAACAACAACATCTCCTAAACCTTTGTTGTTAACTACCGTAATTTCGCTATAAGAATATTCTCCATTAAATTCGGTTTGTTTAAGGCGGTAATATGAAATTCCTGATAAAGGATGTTGGTCAACAGTAGAATAGCTTAATGGTGAATTACTGTTTCCGGCACCTTTTATTTCTTTTATATTTTCCCAATCAAATCCATTGTTACTTCTTTCAATATTGAAATAATCATTATTAATCTCAGTTTCAGTTTTCCAATCGAACCAAACATTTTCTTTTATCAAAGTGGCATTAAAAGAAATTAACTTAACAGGTAAAGGGTTTGCGGCGGTTATTGATGCTAATGTAAAAGGACTAAATGATGTTACAGCAGCACTGGAAACAACTGTACCTGTGGTAATATTACCTGTTGTGCCACCATTCCCATGATCTTTCCAAGTAGCACCATCCCAACGAGCGACAACAAGCTGGCCTAAATTATCTACAGTACCACTTCTGGGGCTATTCCAACTTAAGGTAACATCTACATTACTTGTACCGTTTCTGTCTATTGTCCAATATTCCATGGTTGAAACATGGTCGATACTAACATCACGTAATGCTGTATTGTAAGATGGAGTAGGGTTGGTATTAAAATATTCGGCAGTAAAATAATCTGTTGCAACAGATGGTGCAGAGATACTTACAGGGGCATATTCGCCAGCCTTCCCAATATGAAAAGTATAGGCACTTGTACCAATTTTTCTTAATGGACCTTCGACGTAAGATGTTGATGAGCCTAGTAGAGTAGTAGTAATATCATTTACAATAAGTAAATTACTACTGGTAGTTTTAACAATTCCATTTGCAAAAACCAGTTGTTTTTGTACGTTTAAATTTCCACCTTGTAAGGTTAATTGAGGTACTGTAATGTGGGTGTTATCGAAAGTTAAATTTTGATAGGTAAAAGTATCACCAGTTCCTGAACCACCAGCACCAACTAGTTGGGAGTTAGCTGTTCCATTATAAATAACAGTTGTATTATTGTTACAAGTTAATTTTCCATAAGCCGGAGTTCCTCTTAATACATTTCTTTTAATTCTTAAACTTGAGGAGTTGTTTAGCTCCATCTCAACCAGATTGTCAGCTCCAGCAATAAATGAAATATCACGACTTGCAGTTAGGGTAGAAGTATTGTTCAACTGAGTAAACATTTTCATTCCACCGGTATGATTAAAAATTAAATCCTGACCAACTATTAATGCACCGGAACCATTTAAAGTAAGAGTGCTATTGGTAACAGTACCTGCTGTTGAAATCCACTCGAAATTCTTATTGATTGTAACTGAAGAACCTGTCTCAACTGTTAATCCAAAAGCATTTGTTCCACCATTTCGTGTAAATGTTGCGGCATCATTTACAGTCATACTTCCGGTGCCTTGAACAAGGATAGAGCCATCAAAATTATTTCCAGAGTTGATTAAATTTAATTCTCCTGCTATAGTTAAAGAACCTCCATTAACATCTAACAGTGTTGTAGCTGCATTTACATTCATGTTAAGTTCTGCACAAACTTCTGCACCTGCAACATTAATAGTATTGTCTTCAATATAGGCAACATCACCAACATTTGGATATGATGCAGCAGCAGGTCCGGCATGGCTAACAATAGACCAATTGTTTCCGTTGTTCCAAACACCATTAGCAATTGAATAATATGTTCCGTCTATATTATCAATACATAGTGTAAAAGTTCCTCGGTATCCTGTACCTACATAGTTGTCGCAAGAAATGTAATAGGTATTTCCAACCACTAAAGCAGCAGAACTCAACGAAATATCTGTAGTAGCATTTATTCTTCGGGTACACCCGACTTGAGTAACAGCATCAGCTTGCCATAGTGCAATATTTGGATGTTGAAGGGTCCCTTCTGCACCAGCAACTTTCATTTGCAAAGTTACATTTGGAGATATTGCTGTAAATTTAAACCAGCGGGTATAATTTGGTCCATTTTCCCAACAGCTACCTATATTTCCATCTGCTGTAGCATTTACTGTGGTGTAAGCAGCGTTTGCAGAACACCAATTGTTTAAGTTGGTTAATTCTATAGCCCCGGCTACATAGTCGTAAGTCAATTGATTATCAATACAGAGTGTAAAAGTCCCTCTATAACCCAAACCAACATAATTATCAACAGAAACATAATACGTGTTACCTATAGTTAAACTTGGGTAACTAATTTGTATGTCAGTTGTTGCATCAATTCTACGTACACATTTTACCTCTGTTAATGCATCACTTTCCCAAAGAGCCATGTTTGGATGTTGCATAGAACCCTCAGCACCACCAACTTTTAAATCTAATGTCAGGTAATTTGTTGTTGCTACAAATTTAAACCAACGGGTATAATTTGGACCATTTTCCCAACAACTTCCTTTTAAACCATCAGCAGTTGCGTTTACAGTTGAATAGGCAGCATTTGCTGAACAATTATTAGCAGTATGAACAATTGTTAAAGCTCCTACTATAACATCATAATTGGATTGGTCGGAAATACAAAGGGTAAAAGTTCCTCGATAGCCTAAACCAACATAATTATCCACAGAAACATAATATGTATTTCCTATGGTTAAACTAGAATACACAATTTGTACATCAGTATAGGCATCAATTCGTCTAACACAGTTTATTTGAGTAACACCATCAGCTTGCCACAAAGCCATACTAGCATGTTGAACAGTTCCTTCTGCACCACCAGTTTTTAAATCAAGGGTTACCTCAGAAGTTGTTGCTACAAATTTAAACCAACGATTGTAATTAGGTCCATTTTCCCAACAACTTCCCATGAAACCATCAGGGGTCGCATTTACAGTGGTGTAAGCCGCATTTGCTGAGCAATTGCTGGTAGTATGAGTGATAGTAATTGCACCAGCAATATCATCGTAAGTAACAGAATTGTCAATACAAAGGGTAAAAGTGCCTCGATAGCCTAAGCCCACATAATTATCCACAGAAACATAATAAGTATTACCAATAGTTAAACCAGAAGTACTAATTTGAACATCGGTGTAAGCATCAATTCGTCGAACACATTTAATTTGGGTAACACCGTCGGATTGCCATAAAGCCATGCTAGCGTGTTGAACGGTGCCTTCTGCACCACCAGTTTTTAGGTCGAGAGTAACATTGGCAGAAGTTGCCACAAACTTAAACCAACGATTATAATTAGGTCCATTTTCCCAACAACTTCCCGCAATCCCATCAGATGTTGCATTTACAGTAGTATAAGCAGCATTAGCTGAGCAATTGTTACTTGAATGAACAATTGTAGTTGCACCGGCAATATCATCATAAGTTACAGTATTATCAATACATAGTGTAAAAGTTCCTCGATAACCTAACCCCACATAATTATCCACAGAAACATAATAAGTA
>CAYJMI010000095.1:0-13423 GCA_964371285.1 uncultured Vicingus sp.
GATATTGGCGACCGTTGGTTTGAAGATTCTGATAAATTATGGTCGTGGGGATTGTTGTAATAATTTAGCTGATGGAATATATTTTCAAACAATCGTTTAATCAAGATTTTTTTCAACTTCTCCCAATCGATTGGAAAAATAGTATTGTTCCGTTTTGGGACGATTATATTGATAATGCAAGTATTTATTTAATTTACGATGATGATAAAATTATTGCAGGAGGAATAGTCTTTAACACTTGCTCTCCAGATATGATGTATAACGAATTGGAAGCAGCAAAATGGTTTGATAGCGGTTACTTATATCTTGGTTTTATTTGGGTAGTTGAAGAATACCGAAGTAAAAAAATAGGTTCAAAATGGCTTCAAGCCTTGATAAATAAATTTCCAGCTCAAAAATTTTGGCTCACCATTGATGAGGAAAATTTAGCTTTCTTTTACATCAAAAACGGTTTTAAACTCATT
Source organism: uncultured Vicingus sp. (assembly GCA_964371285.1). Classification (GTDB taxonomy): domain Bacteria; phylum Bacteroidota; class Bacteroidia; order Flavobacteriales_E; family Vicingaceae; genus Vicingus. The sequence continues at coordinate 465 of CAYJMI010000095.1, forward strand.
ACCTCTCTTAAAAATGACGATGATACCGAATGGCTTTTAACCTACGAACCTGCATAGAACCTAATTCTTAAGAAGAAAAATTTACCTTACTTACCTTTACTAAAATCATTAATTAAATTAATTTATTTTTTAATTATTGTTGTCGTTTTATGCTAATAAACATGTTTTTATTTGTGATTTAGCATCTTTTCTGATGATTTTCATCATCAAATAAATTCACTAATCCCAGTAATATTGTATGGTAGAAGCACTAACCACGCTTATAGGGTTTGTTTAAACACAACTAAAAACCACCTAACATGAAAACAACAACAATAGCTTTATTTTTAATAATTGGTTTATCGGCATGTAATGAAACTGCTAAAATAAATACAGAAAATTCGAATGTTAAAATAAACGAAGACAATTTAAGCTCTTTACAAATACTTATTGAAGGTAACAAACGATTTTTTACAGAGCAATCTGTCCACCCTAATGAAACACTTAATCATATTAAATTGTTAAAAAATGGACAGCACCCATCAACAGTTATTGTTAGTTGTTCCGATTCAAGAGTTTCGCCCGAACTTATTTTCGATCAAGGATTAGGCGATATTTTTTCTATCAGAACCGCAGGAAATGTAATTGGAGAATACGAATTAGCTAGTATAGAATATGCGGTAGAACATTTAAAATGCGAACTAATTGTTGTTTTAGGTCACGAAAACTGTGGTGCCTTAGATGCATTTGCTCATCGTGCGGAAACAGAACATCATAACCATATCAATTCTTTAATCGAATACATGTCGAATGAACCAGAAATTCAATCGTTACCCGATTCATTAAAAACCAACGTAGCTACTTTGGTAAATATAAATGTTATACACGCTACAAATTTTTTAAAAAATTCAGACCCCGTTTTAAAACATCTAGTTGATAAAAAAGAATTAAAAATTATTGGAGCTTTATATGATTTAGATAATGGTAAAGTAACGATTATTGAAAAAAATAATGTGCTATTGTAATCGTTTTGAAAAAATAAAAAAAATAAAATAAAAAAAGAAGAGCGAAAGCTCTTCTTTTTTTATTTTATTTTTTTTTTCTTGCTAAAAGAAATACGATAACATGATTGTTGCGGCACCTCCAACGTTTAATATATTATCAGATTTTTCTGCTATACCTCTTGAAAATGTAGAAGATTGTGCTCCACTTACAGGTGTATTTACAGTACTTTCACTATAATCTCCACCAGATTTTACAAATGCGTAATAATACGCGAATTCAGTTCCTAAACTAAGTTTTGGTGCAATAAAATAGTTAAAACCAGCTACTGCACCTATTCCAAACATAAATCCACCATCGTACTGAAGAGTATATTGGGTTTTATCAGTCCCTGTTAAATCCTTAATGTTGGTATTCTTTTGAATTTTGGTATTTCCCATTCTTCCAATGGCGATCTCTCCAGCAAAATAAGGGTCCAATCTTCTTGTTTTACCAAGGTGTTTTTCGTAGCCAACGCTAACAGAAAAATCAAACCTCGAATAACTCGAATCAATTTGTTGTAAAGCAGTATTTCCAGAACCAATAGAAATACTGTCCTCAAAATTCCATTTTTCCTTTCTTATAGCGGTATTAAATCCTATGCGAATGGCAACATCGTCTTTAATATATCTTCTTGCAAAAATTACATAGTTTCCAGCAGCATCTTTAGGGTTTTCAACAGTTATATTGTTGATAATACCAGAAATGCCAATACTAAAACCCCAATCGCCTTTTTGTCCTTTTAAGGTATCTTCTTGTGCAATTGCACTATTACTTAAAACGGCTAATGATAAAATAAAAAATGCTTTTTTCATGTTTCAATGTTTTTTATGATGATTGTAAAACCTTCTTTTTATCTTTTTATTATTCAAACCTCGAAATTAAGTTAAAAGTCGAACACATTCAAAAATTTATCAAAGTATAAATTACTTTTACGGTGTGAAAAGAATTGGATTAATATCAGATACTCATGGTTTTTTAGACTCAAAAATTGAAAAATATTTTTCGGTTTGCGATGAAGTATGGCATGCCGGAGATGTTGGTAATTATAAAGTAATTGAAGATTTACAAAAGATTTGTCCAATTGTACGTTGTGTTTATGGCAATATTGACGGACAAGATATTAGAAAATCGTATCCAAAAAACTTGCGGTTTAATTGCGAAGAAGTAGATGTTTGGATGACTCACATTGGAGGTTATCCAAATCGATATTCACCAGATGTAAAAGAAGAAATAACTAAAAGCCCTCCTAAACTTTTTATTTGTGGTCATTCACACATCTTAAAAGTAATTTATGACAAGAAATTAAGTTTGTTACATATAAATCCAGGAGCAGCAGGAAAAAGTGGTTTTCATAAAGTTAAAACCATTGTTCGGTTTACTATTGATAACCAAAATATTAAAGATTTAGAAGTTATTGAACTTGGTAATCGGGTTTAAATTAATTTGAATATTTGAAAATGAAACAATTTGAAAATGTAAATTTGAAACTCTAAGCCGACTAAACAAATTTTTTAATTAAAAAAATCTAATAAAAAAACATGAATCCATTATTATCTAAATTTAATACTCCTTTTCAAACACCACCTTTTTCGCAAATAAAAAATGAGCACTTTAAACCTGCTATTGTAAACGCTATAGCTGAAGCTCGCAAAGAAATTGATGCGGTAATTAATAATATCGAAGCCCCAACATTTAAAAACACCATTGAAGCTTTAGATTTTAGTGGAATGTTGTTGAGTGGTGTAACATCTGTTTTTTTCAACTTAAACTCTGCCGAAACCAACGACGAAATACAAAAAATTGCTCAAGAGGTTTCTCCTATTTTAACCGAATACAGTAATGATGTTGCGTTAAACGAAGATTTGTTTAAACGAGTAAAAGCGGTTTACGATAACATCCAAGAACGAAAAGATTTAACCGTAGAACAAACTATGTTGTTAGATAAAACCTACAAGGGTTTTGTTCGAAATGGTGCTAATTTAAACTCCACAGATAAAGAAACGCTACGAAAAATTGATGTCGAATTATCACAACTTTCGTTAAATTTTGGGGAGAATGTATTAGCGGAAACCAACAAATATGAATTATTGATAACCGATGCGTCTGATTTGGTTGGGTTACCCGAAGGTGTTGTAGAAGCTGCTGCCATTACTGCTAAAAGCAAAAATAAGGAAGGCTGGATGTTTACCTTGGCTTACCCAAGCTACATTCCGTTTATGACCTATTCGGAAAATAGAGACTTACGTAAAACGATGTACATGGCAAACGCTACCAAATCGTGTAAGAATGATACACTAGACAATCAAAAAAATGTACTTCGAATTGTTGAGTTGCGTTATCAGCGTGCCAATTTATTAGGTTATAAAAACCATGCACATTTTGTATTGGAAGAGCAAATGGCTAAAACTCCCGAAAAGGTAAAAACCTTTTTAAACGATTTGTTAAACAAAGCGAAACCATTTGCTGTAAAAGAAATGAACGAACTCACCAAATTTGCTCAATCGCTTGGTTTTGAAGGTGAATTACAAGGTTGGGATACTGCTTTTTATCGCGAAAAACTAAAACAAAAATTATTTGATTTAGACGACGAAAAACTAAAACCTTATTTTAAATTAGAAAACGTGGTAAACGGCGTTTTTCAGGTTGCAGGAAAATTATACGGATTAAAGTTTAGAGAAATTACCAATATTGATAAATACCACCCCGAAGTAACTACTTACGAAGTAACTGACCAAAACAATCAACTGGTTTCGTTGTTTTATGCCGATTTTCACCCGCGTGAAGGAAAACGCAACGGTGCATGGATGACCTCATTTAACGACCAATACATTAAAGACGAAAAAAACAATCGCCCACACATTGTAAACGTGTGCAATTTTACCAAACCAACCGAAACCAAACCATCGTTGCTTACTTTTAGTGAAGTAACTACCCTATTCCACGAGTTTGGGCACGCTTTGCACGGCATGTTAGCCAACACGGTTTATCCAAGTTTATCGGGTACAAGTGTTTACCGCGATTTTGTAGAGTTGCCATCACAAGTATTGGAAAACTGGTGCTACGAAGAAGAAGCCTTGAAATTGTTTGCTAAACATTACCAAACCAACGAGGTTATTCCAATTGAATTGATTGAAAAAATTAAAGCTTCTGCCAATTTTATGGAAGCTACCAACATTGTTCGTCAACTCAACTTTGGTATTTTAGACATGGCTTGGCACACTACCAACCCTTCCGAAATCACATCTGTTTTTGAATTTGAAAATACTGCTACCAAGGAAACGCAACTAACACCCGTAGTAGAAAATACTTGTGTAAGCACGGCTTTTTCGCATATTTTCCAAGGCGGATATTCATCAGGGTATTACTCTTACAAATGGGCAGAAGTACTGGATGCCGATGCATTTTACTACTTTAAAGAACAAGGTATTTTTAACCAAGAAGTTGCCGATAAATTTAAAAACAACGTATTGAGTAAAGGCGGCTCGGAACACCCTATGGATTTATACATTAAATTTAGAGGTAAAGAACCCGATAGCAATGCATTGTTGAAACGTGCGGGACTGTTGGAAGAAAGGGTTTAATTAATTTAATGTTAATTTATGAAATACTTTATAGCCATCATATTTTCAATAATTATAATTGATTATTGTAATGCTCAAACAAATAATGAATTTTTATTTATTGGACAGGTTAAAAATTCTATAACTCAACAACCATTAGAATACCTAAAAATAAGTTTAAATGATTTGAAATATAAACTAACTGATGAAGAAGGTCTTTTTTCATTCGACAATTTAAAAAAAGGGAAATATAATCTTCAAATTAAAAATCAAAATAAAATATTAGTTGATACCACTTTAATTATAGACAAGAATATATTTGACCTAACTTTCTACGTTAAACTTCAATGTTCAAAGTTTAATAATATTAAAGCTTTAAAAGACATTAAAAATGGAACTCCCTTATTATTATTAAAAGGTGGAGTCGCACCAGTAATTTATTCTACAGATGATATTTTGAACAAGAATTCAACGTCAAATATTATGACTTTGGCTGCATCATACCTGAAAGTATTGATTGCATAATTGAATACAACAAAACAGTACTTGAACACTTACAGGAAAAGTATGGTAATAAATGGAAAAGAAAAATTAGAAAAGATATAATTAAACGACATTGATCTTCCTTCGCTATCGCAAGGTTCTGCCTTGTGATTTTAAAAATATCCAAACAATATATAAAAGATACTTCATTTTACTATCCCGATGAATATCGGGAGTAAAATTTTGTTCAGAATGACAACATAAATCAAATGTAAAAAATAAATTGACAATATTTGTCAAATATAAAATAAATATTGACTAAATTTGTATTGTTATAATGAGAAATGAGCAAATTAATCAACATATTAAAAACACTAAGAACCGATAGAAACCTTTCTATTAAAGAGTTAGCCATTCAACTTAACATGGATTATACGCTTTATAGCAGGTTCGAAAATGGCAGCAGAATTCCTAATAAAGAGCATATTATAAAAATAGCTAGTTTTTATAATATTGCTTTAAACGAATTGTTGGTGGTGTGGTTGAGCGAAAAAATTTACAACGAAATTAAAGATGAAGAAATTGGTTTACAAGCTCTTCAACTTGCCGAAAGCAGAATAGCGTATGGTAAAACAACTTTTTTAAACAACAGTTTAATTGAAGAAATCAACGAACTCAAGCAACAGTTAGACAACATCAGACCTTTATCTAAGAGTCATATTAAAAAGTTATTTGAATATTATAAAATTGAATACACTTACGATAGCAACAGAATAGAGGGAAATACGCTGACTTTGCAAGAAACAGCTTTGGTTGTAGAAAAAGGGTTGACAATAAGTGGCAAATCTGTTCAAGAACATTTTGAAGCAGTTAATCATGCTGAAGCTATTGATTTATTGTATGATTTTGTTGAGACAAACAGCTCCATTACCGAGCATTTAATTAAACAAATACATGGGTTGATTTTACGAGGTATTGATAAAGAAAATGCTGGAAGATACCGAAGTGTTAATGTAAGAATATCGGGTAGTAAACATTTACCACCCGAGCCTTATTTACTCAACAAACTGATGGAAGATTACATTATTTTTTATAATGAAAATTGCAACAAGTTGCATCCTGTAATTTTAGCAGCAGAAATGCACGAACGATTGGTTACTATTCATCCATTTATTGATGGAAATGGACGAACATCGAGATTAATTATGAACTTGGTGCTTTTACAAGCTGGCTATCCAATCACTAATATTAGTAGCGAAAGAGATAATCGTTTGGCTTACTACAAAGCTCTAGAAGATGTTCAAGTGAATAAGGATAAAAAACCTTTTTACGAATTTGTTGCTTCAAGCACCATCAAAAGTCTTCGTGATTTTATAAAAATGGCAGAATAAGTATTCTGCCATTTGTTTTTTCAATTAAAAAAAGCTTTAAAAAAACCTTTCCAACGCTTTTAAAAAATGCTCAGGAGCCATACAGGGTTTTCCATTGGTTTTATTAACAAAAACTAAGGTTGTTTTAGCTTCGTTAATCAATTCATTTTTGTCGTTGTAGCTTTTATAGGTAAAGTAAATTCTGTATTGAGGCATTTCGGTAATAATGGTTTCAATTCGTATTTCATCATCATAAAATGCTGGTTTAAAGTATTTTATTTGATATTCTAAAACTGGCATAGCAATTCCATCTTCTTCCATTTGTTTGTAACTCATGCCTAATTCACGTAATGCTTCTACCCTAGCCACTTCAAAATATGCAGCATAATTACCGTAATAACAATAACCCATTTGGTCGGTTTCGGAATACCTTACTCTAACTTTTGTTTCTGCTTTGTACATAATTTATTGTTTAAACTTCTCCAAAGTTTAAAACTTTGGAGAAGTTGAATAGCTAAACCCTTTTCGCTAAATTTGAAACAAATTAAAGTACAATAATTGAATAAAAAAATCTTCCATATCATTTCTTTTGTTGTTGGCATTACCTTATTAATAGGTATTGGTTGTAAATCGGTGCAGCCACCAAGCTATCAATCGAACCTTATTGTACTCGACTCCAATCAGCACGAATTGGAAACTACCTTAAAAATGATAGAACCCTACAAAACAGCTTTAGACTCCGAAATGAATGAAGTTTTGGTTATTTCTGCTATCGAATTTCCTAAAGAAAAAGGAAAACCAGAAACACTTTTGGGTAATTTGGTTGCTGATTTAAGTATTCAAATTATTAAAGAAAAATTTTCTCAAACCAAGATAGATTTATGTTTATTAAACAATGGTGGATTAAGAACCAGCCTACCACAAGGAGAAATAAACAGAGGAAAAATATTTGAATTAATGCCTTTCGACAATGAGTTGGTAATTGTTTCGATGACTCCTGAAAAAGCAAAAGAACTCCTACAATACCTTTATAATGTAGGTGGACAGCCCATAAGTGGAGCAGTTTTAGATTTTAATTTCTCTGTTGATTCTGTTTTTAACCAATTAAATTGGGAAGAGCCTGTAAACATATTAACCACCGACTATTTAGCAACAGGAGGCGATAAAATGGACTTTTTTTTAACTCCAATACAACTAGAAAATACTCAACTCAAATTGAGAGATGCTATAATTGAATATTGTATCGCCGAAAATAAAAAAGGAAAACAACTAACATCACAATTAGATGGCAGAATACGTTTTAAATAATAGAAGAAAATTTATCAAACAGTCGTTAGTGGCTGGTGGAGGCTTATTAGCATTAAATTCCTTGCCTTTTTCTTCGTTTGCCTTTACGGATAAAAAGCATACCAAAATTACCATTTTACACACCAACGACGTACACAGCCACATTGAACCTTTTCCTAAAAACGATCCAAAATATCCAAATTTGGGCGGTGCTGCTAGAAGGGCTGCTTTAATTAGTAACATTAGAAATACAGAAAAAAATGTGTTGTTACTTGATGCCGGGGATATTTTTCAAGGAACACCTTACTTTAATAAATATTTAGGCGAACTGGATTTTAAACTTATGAGTTTGATGCAATACGATGCTGCTACCATTGGCAACCACGATTTCGACAACGGTATTGACGGATTAAAAAACATGCTGCCTCACGCCTCTTTTCCTTTTATTAACAGCAATTACAATTTTAGCAACACCGTTTTAAGCAACGACATTCTATCGCATCAGATATTTATGAAAGAAAATATAAAAATTGGTATTTTTGGTTTGGGTGTTGAATTGGATGGCTTGGTAAGTAAACATCTTTATAAAGAAACCCAATATTTGAATCCTATTGAAATTGCCAATCAAAAAGCTACTTTTTTAAAAAACGAAGAACATTGCGACTTGGTAATTTGTCTTTCGCATTTAGGATATTCGTACAAAGATAATCAAGTAAGCGATTTAATATTGGCAGAACAAACCGATAATATTGACTTAATAATAGGGGGGCACACCCATACTTTTTTAGAAAAACCCACCGAAGTAAAAAATTTAAGCAAAAAAAAGGTAATAATTAACCAAGTTGGTTGGGCAGGAATTAATTTAGGACGTATCGATTTTTACGTAACTACCAAGAAATCTGCAAGCTACTACCAATCAAGTGTACAACCAGTTTACTAGAAAAAATAACTGAGAAAAAAGTTTTTAAAAAACAATAGTAAAAAAGTTTTTTTTTTCACTTTTTTATTCAAATATTTGTTAGAACAAAAAAATGAAGTGTTTTTTTTCGTCAAACACTTGATTTTAAAAGAGTTTTAGTAAATTTAACGATTGATAATTTTATTAACAATCAATTATTAAAATCTTTGATAGAAAATAATAGATTTAGTCACAAAAAAAATAGGAGCGTTTTACAATGCAGAAAGATTTTACAACAGTATGGGATAATTGCCTTCAAATAGTTAAGGATAATGTTAGCTTACAAAGCTATAAAACATGGTTCGAGCCGATTAAAGCAGTGAAACTAAAAGATAAAGTCTTGACTATTCAAGTTCCTAGCCAATTTTTCTACGAATGGCTAGAAGAACACTATGTTACCATTTTAAAGAAAACTATTAAAAAAGAATTAGGAGCCGATGGAAGATTGGAATACAGTATTGTGATGGAAAACAACCAAAACAGTGCTAACAAACCTTACACCGTTAAAATACCTGCAACAAACAGACAAGCATTAAAAAACAACCCAGTAAACATGCCTATTGATTTGAATAAAGACAAATCAATTCGTAACCCTTTTATCATACCCGGTTTACAAAAAATTAATGTTGACTCACAATTAAATCCGAACTACTCATTCAAAAACTTTGTGGAAGGCGATTGTAATCGTTTAGCCCGTTCTGCAGGTTTTGCAGTAGCAAAAAATCCGGGTGGAACTGCTTTTAACCCCTTGTTAATTTATGGTGGTGTTGGTTTAGGAAAAACCCACTTGGCTCATGCTATTGGTATTGATGTAAAAAATAAATTTCCAAATAAAACGGTTCTATACGTTTCATCAGAAAAATTTACCCACCAATTTATTGATGCGGTAAGAAATAACGAACAAAACGATTTTATCCACTTCTATCAAATGATTGACGTGTTGATTATTGATGATGTTCAGTTCTTTGCAGGAAAAGCAAAAACACAAGATGTTTTCTTCCACATATTCAATCATTTACACCAATCAGGAAAACAAATTATTTTAACTGCCGATAAAGCCCCGGTTGAAATTATTGGCATGGAGCAACGTTTGTTATCTCGTTTTAAATGGGGATTAGCTGCTGATTTACAAGCTCCTGAATTGGAAACTAGAATTGCCATTTTAGAAATGAAAATGTACAACGAAGGTTTGGAATTACCAAAAGACGTTGTAGAATACATTGCATACAGTATTACTTCAAACGTAAGAGAATTAGAAGGTGCTTTAATCTCTTTATTGGCTCAATCATCGTTAAACAAAAAAGCCATCAACCTTGATTTGGCTCGTCAAATGGTTGACAAATTTGTTAAAAATACGGCTCGAGAAGTATCTATCGACTACATCCAAAAAGTGGTGTGCGATTATTTTGAAATGCAAATCGAAAATTTAAAATCAAAAACTAGAAAAAGAGAAGTGGTACAAGCTCGTCAAATAGCCATGTATTTTTCTAAACAAATGACCAAGTCTAGTTTAGCAACTATTGGTATGCATTGCGGTGGAAAAGACCACGCTACTGTATTACATGCTTGTAAAACCGTAAACAACTTAATGGATACCGATAAACGTTTTAGAGGTTACATTGAAGATTTAAAGAAAAAAATAAGCTTACAATAATTATAATATTGGTGAATCTAACATACTAAACAGGAATCCATTCGATTCCTGTTTTTATTTACAATGAGTTTTAATCGAAAATACGAAACCCCACAGCATTATAAACCCATCTCAAAAAAAGGGCAACATTTTTTATTTTATTTAATGATTGCAATTATTGTTGCCACAACCATTTACATCTTATCTTTTTATTTATGATTAAAGTATTATTTGTTTGTTTAGGCAACATTTGTCGCTCAGCAATGGCACAAGGAATTTTAGAGCAAAAAGTTAAAGAACTAAATCTTAATCTAGTTGTCGATTCTGCAGGTACTTCAAATTACCATATCGGAGAACAACCTGACCAGCGAATGCAAAAAAAAGGATTAGAATACGATATTGATATTTCTAATCAACGAGCCCGACAGTTTGAGGTTTTAGATTTTGATCGTTTCGATTACATTTTTGCTATGGATGAAACTAACTTAAATGATGTACTCCAATTAGCTAAAAATGAAACTCATACGTTAAAAGCAAGGCTATTTTTAGACTACACTTATCCCAACCAACAAAAAAGTGTTCCTGACCCTTATTTTGGTGGTGAAGAAGGTTTTGAAGAAGTATATCAATTACTGAATGAAGCGTGTAATGCTTTTATAAAATCAATTCAAAATGACTAACTACGGCACTTTATATTTAATTCCTATTACTTTGGGTGAATCTCCAATTAGTCAAGTAATACCTGAATACAACAATACTATTATCAATGAAATTGATGTGTACATTGTAGAAAATATTAAAACGGCACGACGGTTTTTAAAAAAAGCAGGAATACTAAAACCTATTGATGAATTAACCTTTTTTGAAATTGATAAAAGAAGCAACACGAGTAATTATCCAACTTTTATAAAACCATTAGCCGAAGGTAAAAACATTGGTGTTTTATCAGAAGCTGGCTGTCCAGGTGTTGCTGACCCTGGTGCTGAAATTGTAGCATTAGCTCAAGAGCTAAATTACAAAGTAGTTCCATTGGTTGGCCCTTCTTCTATCCTACTCTCATTAATGGCAAGTGGATTTAACGGACAAAGTTTTTGTTTTAACGGTTACTTGCCCATCGAACAAAAAGATAGAATTTACAAATTAAAAGATTTAGAACGCTTGGCTTTTAGAGAAAAACAAACTCAATTGTTTATTGAAACTCCTTACCGCAACATGCCTTTGCTTAAAGATATTTTAGTTACCTTAAACAACAATACAAAGCTTTGTATTGCAGTTTATATTACATCAAATACTTAGGAGATTTACACTAAAACAATAGAAGACTGGAAAAGGGAAACCAAGATTGATTTAAATAAACGACCTTGTATATTTTTGATTGGATAGTGAATTTTAACGAACAAACACCCCCTTCTTGAAATGTTCATGTGTTAGGATAATGTTAAATCTATACTAAATATAAGAATAAATTAAAAAAGGGAGAACTTTGTAAAATTGATTCTTTTTTGGATTGATTCTTGATTTCAACAACTGAATCTACTAGTTTTAATATAAACAATGAAAACGCTAACTACACTTCTATTTTTAATTTCTTTCTCAATTGCAAATGCTCAAATATGGCAAAACGATATTGCAACGGCAAAGAAAACTGCACAAGAACAAAACAGAAAAATAATTCTAGTTTTTCAAGGGTCAGATTGGTGTGCCCCATGTATAAAACTGGAAAAAGAGATTTGGAGTTCTGAAGAATTTAAAACGTATGCAAAAGAACAATTCGTCTTATTAAAAGCTGATTTCCCCCAAAAAAAAGCCAATAAATTATCAAAAGAACAGCAAACTAAAAATGATTTACTTGCCGAAAAATACAACCAAAATGGATATTTTCCACTTGTAGTTGTATTAGATAAAACCGGAAAAGTATTAGGTACAACTGGTTATAAAAATATCACTCCTGCAGAATACATTAAGTTATTATCATCTTTCTAATAGGTAGATTGTGATGTCAAAGTTGTTTTTTATATTATTTAGTTTCATTCAATTATCTTCCTCTGGACAAGAAGTTTTCCAACGAAAATTAACAATGTTGACCAGTCCGTTTGAGGTGACAGTAGTTGCAAACGACTCCGTTCAAGCCAATAAATATATTGATGCCGCAATTGCCGAAACGTCTCGAATAGAAAATTTGCTGTCAGACTGGAAACTCGAATCGCAAATTTCAAAAGTCAATCAAAATGCAGGAATTCAATCGATAAAAGTCGATGACGAAATTTTTGAGTTGATAAAAAGAGCCATAAAAATTTCTATACTTACCGATGGAGCATTCGATATTTCGTATGCTTCGATGGATAATATCTGGAAATTTGACGGATCTATGAAACAAATGCCAAGCTCAGAAGCTATCAAAAAATCTTTAGAAAAGGTGGGCTATCAAAAAATTATTCTTGACGAAAACAAAAAAACAGTTTTGTTAAGAGACATAGGAATGAAACTGGGGCTTGGCGGTATTGCACAAGGTTTTATTGCCGATAAAATAAAAAAATTGTTGGTAGAAATGGGTTGCACATCTTGCATTGCCAATGTTTCTGGCGATATTTCAGCTTGGTGAAAACAACCCGATGGAAAACCTTGGACAGTTGGAATTGTAAACC
>CAYJMI010000096.1:0-13333 GCA_964371285.1 uncultured Vicingus sp.
AATGAAACCTGCTGATGCTACGGAGTTAAAAAAATTGTTTGCTTAATTTTAAAAAATGGCTTTCGACCTTTATTTAGTAGAAAGAGTTCAACAAGCATTTCAATCCAAAAACATTGCTTTTGTAGAAAAGAAAATGATGGGAGGATTGATTTTTATGGTAAACGATAAAATGTGTGTTGGGGTTGATTCGGATAAAAAAACAAAAGAAGATCGTTTAATGGTTCGGGTTGGTGCAAATGAATATCCATTAGCATTAAAATTAAAAGGCTGTAAAGAAATGCAATTTACTGGCAGACCCATGAAAGGATTGGTATTTGTTTACCCTGAAGGTTTTGACACCGATGGTGATTTGATGTTTTGGATAGAAAAAGCATTGGCTTTTAATAATGAAGCTAAAAGTTCAAAAAAATAATTCGTATTTTACTTTTATTTTTTAGTTATATTTGGATAACTCAAACCCAAAAAACATGACTAAAATTACCCCAACCGACAAGAAAAAATTTTCTCAAAAATTATTGGAATGCCAAAAGAAAGGTTTGTTGCAATACGGCAAGTATTTAAACGACCAACTAAAAGCATCGGCAAACAAAGAATTGAAAAAACAATACCATAGCTATATTGTAAACCAAATTGCTTTGAATGATAAAAGAATTGCTGCCATTGATGTTAAGATAAAATAAAATTGCCCACATAAAAATATAACTAACCAATGTCATACATATCTATCCAAATTTAGGTGTATAAGGATGGTTTTATTATACATAAACAAGTTATGGGTAATTAATGCGGGCAGACATCTTCTTAGAAAAAAACTTTATACATGACATCTCTTCAAGACAAATTAATGACAGAACTCGGCTACATAAGTATGTCCTGTTCCAATTTCGACTACTTGATTAATGAAATTAATGCCTCGCTTATTAATTTAGACAATCATCACATAGGTATTAATATCTCAAGTGAACTTAATACGCATAGCCGAATAAAAATGTATAACAAACTCCTTGAAATTATACCCTTGCCAAAAGAGTTAGTTTTAAAAGCAAAGACAAATTTGAAAGAGTTCACCAAAGCAAAAGAAAAACGAAATGAATTTATTCACGGCATTTGGCACACAAAATGGGAAAACGAAGTTCATCTCGACGATCTTTATATAAGTAAGTTAAATTCAAGTTGGAGTAGTGCCAAAAAGGTTGACGTTGAAGAGCTAAAAGAAATAAAGGAAACGCTCCAATCATTAATGTCTAAACAACTTCAAATTAATGTTGACATATTAACTACATACAGGCACTTAATTGACGACGACTTAAAGAATAAAAAGAAAATCACAGCAATTCTAAAAAAGTCAATGGAATCTGTAGACCTTGACGACATAGACGCAAGCTAAGTGTGCATTAACATACCCCTACAGCACATTTGCCTTATGCGAGGACAGCGAGTCAGCACGGCGAGCAAAATAGTGACCCCTTCGGGAATTTTTATTTACTGCCGCTAATTTTGTTGAGTATCTTTAAATTAACTTTTGTAGGTGCAGACAGGTGAGGCGTCGTAATCCGCACAAGGCAAATCTGCAAACGTAACGTTAATCTCTCTCCACCAAAAACCAAGTATTCAACAAATTTTCTTTGTTGTAGAGCATCCGTTTTTTGGTTTCCCAGTTAATTACATCGGCACCTGAGGCTATAGCAATAGCTTGTCCTGCGGCGGTATCCCATTCCATGGTTGGAGCAAAACGTGGGTAGCTGTCAGCACTGCCTTCGGCAACCATACACAATTTTAATGAGCTACCTTTCGAGAGCATATCTACCTCAGTATGTTTTGTTTTTAGTTCGTTCATGTAGGCTTCGGTTTCTGCACTCATGTGCGAGCGGCTGCCAACTACAATAAAGTTTTGTCGGGTTTGTTTTAAAGGGAGTTTTTCTGATTTTCCGATAAGAGTAGTGAGTGATGAGTGGTGAGTGATGGGTGATGAGTGTTGAGAACAAGTAACCTTAAACGCTCCTATTTTGGTATCAGAAAAGTACAATTCTTCGGTTACAGGCACGTAAATGATACCCATGGTGGCTTCGCCGTTTTCAATTAGGGCAATGTTTACCGTAAATTCGCCGTTGCGTTTTACAAATTCTCGAGTGCCATCAAGTGGGTCAACCATCCAAAATTGTTTCCACGTTTTTCGAATTTCGTAAGGGGTTTGTTTTCCTTCTTCGCTTAATACAGGCAATTGGGTTTTATCCAACAGTTTAGCTATAGCTAAATGTGCCTTGGTATCAGCTAGTGTTAAAGGGGTTTTATCTTCTTTTCGCTCTACTGCGAAATCCGATTCGTAAATAGCAAGAATTTCTTCCCCACCTTTTAATGCAGCATTTATTGCTGTAATCAATAATTCTTCTCTTGTCATTTTTTCTATTTTAACCTTAAAGGTCGCTGAGTTTTACGCAAAAGACACTGAGTTTATTTCTCTTCTTCTCTCTGCGAAATTTTAAAATTCTTAGCGGTTAGTTTTTAATACCCGCTACCTGCTGCACCAATTTTTTCAATCGGATGCCACGTTGTTTTCATTTCTACAAAATCTTCGATGTAATAAGGACTATCGTGTTCTGTAGAATAAACTTCCTTGAAATCTTTTACCACCACACGTTTTAAATTGTCAACTGCCAATTTTTTTATTTCAAGAATTTCTTTTTTATCACTCCCCGCACACATCATGGCATTTACATCCATGTGCGAAGCCATGTGCGAACGCAACTCTTTTCTAGTTCCTGTCAATATGTTAATCACACCTCCAGGCACATCCGATGAATTGATAACCTCAGCAAACGTAATTGCACACAATGGTTTATTTTCAGAGGCTAACACCACGCATGTATTTCCAGAAGCGATAACTGGAATTATCGTGGAAATTAAGCCGATTAAACTGTTTTCTTCGGGTGCAAAAACGGAAACCACACCTGTAGGTTCTGGAACCGTAAAGTTAAAATGTGATGTAGCCACAGGATTTACTGCACTGAACAATTGCGTGTATTTATCGCACCACCCTGCATAATAAATAATTCGATCAATTGAAGCATGTACTTCTTTTTCAGCTGTAGATTTTGTTGAGCCTTGTTGCATCAATTCATCCATAAATTGAGCTTTTCTGCCTTCCAACATTTCTGCTATTCTGTACAAAATTTGACTTCGGTTATAAGCTGTAGCCCCCGACCAACCTTCAAAAGCCCCTCGAGCTGCAACCACTGCATTTCTAAAATCTTTACGCGATGAAAGACAAATGTTTCCTAGTGGAGTCGTTCCATTTTTAGGTGTGTAAAACCTCCCCGATTCTGTTCTTGGAAATTTACCACCGATATATATTTTGTACGTTTTCAAAATCTCTAATCTTTTGTCCATATTATTTTATTATTTCTTTTTATCCTATCTTTTTTTAACCGCAGAGTTCGCTGAAATTTTACGCAGAGAACCACTGAGTTAATATTTATTAACAACTCTTCTAACTCCATCTATCAATTTCAAAACATTAAAATTAATTAATAAGCCAACTTTACAATTTGCTAACTTGAGATAAGTTATTATTTGTGCAAGATGAATATCATTCAACGCTTCAATTGATTTCACTTCTATAATTACTTTTTTATTCACAGATAAATCAGCACGGTAACCACATTCTAATTTTACTTCATTATAAATTAATGGAAGTGGTCTTTGCCTTTCAATCTCTAAAGGAGTTTTACATAATTCATAATATAAACACTCTTCGTATGCAGACTCTAATAAACCCGGACCAAGTGCCTTGTGAACCTTTATAGCACAACCAATAATTATTTCTGTTATTTCGTTTTCAGTCATGGTATATCTCTGCGGTTCTCTGCGTGTTTATTGCTCTGCGTACTCTGCGTTTAACTTTTTATTTGATTAAAATTTTAAATAAGGTTTTAAACCATGTAATCCACCTTCTCTACCAAAACCACTTTCTTTATATCCTCCAAAAGGAGAAGTCGGGTCGAACTTGTTAAAGGTATTTCCCCAAATAATACCAGCTTTTAATTGCGATGAAAGGTTAAATAATTTTGAACCTTTATCCGTCCAAACCCCTGCCGACAAACCAAACGGAGTATTGTTTGCTTTTTCAATTACTTCGGCAACAGTTCTAAACGTTTGAATAGCTAAAACAGGTCCGAAAATTTCTTCTTGTACTATTCTGTTCGATTGAGAAACATTGGTAAACAAGGTTGGTTTACACCAATATCCTTTTTTTGGAACAGAGCAGTTGGATTGGTACATTTCTGCCCCTTCACTTTTACCAATTTTTAGATATTTGTTAATGGTGTTTAACTGTTCTTTAGAGTTAATGGCACCAATATCAGTGTTCTTATCTAAAGGATTTCCAACAATCAACGATTCCATTCGGTCTTTTAATTTTCGCAAAACAATGTCGTAAACAGATTCCTCCACAAATAACCTAGAACCTGCACAACAAACATGCCCTTGATTAAAATAAATTCCATTGATAATTCCTTCAACAGCTTGGTCTAAAGCAGCATCTTCAAAAATAATGTTAGCAGCTTTCCCCCCCAATTCAAGAGTTACTTTTTTGTTGGTTCCAGCAACTGCGTTTTGTATAATTTTTCCAACACCTGTTGAACCAGTAAAAGCAATTTTATCAATATCGTTGTGATTTACAATAGCTGCACCTGTTTCTCCCGCTCCTGTAATAATGTTTACCACACCATCCGGCAATCCAGCTTCCTGAATAATTTCAGCCAATTTAAGCGCCGTTAATGGAGTGGTTTCTGCAGGTTTTAAAACTACTGTATTTCCTGTGGCTAAAGCCGGAGCAATTTTCCAAGCAGCCATTAATAAAGGAAAGTTCCAAGGAGTAATTTGTCCAGCAACACCCAACGATTGAGGTTTTCTGTTTGGAAATGCATAATCTAACTTATCGGCCCAACCTGCATAGTAAAAAAAGTGTGCTGCAGCTAAAGGCACATCAACATCACGCGATTCTCTGATTGGTTTTCCACCATCCATCGATTCAATTACCGCAAATTCTCGAGCTTTTTCCTGAATTAAACGTGCAATACGATAAATGTATTTTGCTCTTTCTTTTGCAGGCATTTTACTCCAAACTTCGTCGTAAGCTTTTCTTGCAGCTTTTACGGCTTTATCCACATCCTTTTCGTTAGCTTCGGCAATCATCGCTATTTTCTCCTCCGTTGCAGGATTGATAGTCGGAAAATATTTGCCGGAACTAGGTTTTACCCATTTTCCGCCAATAAACAACTCGTATTGTTCATTTAACTGAATGTGGCTAGTACTTTCTGGTGCAGGGGCTAAATCCCACCCTGTATCGAAGTTAATTTTTATCGTTTTTTTTGTCATTTCTTAATCTTTAGAAAAATAATCTTTCGATTGGTAAACACCAGTTTGTTGTTTTACAATCTGCATTAATAAATCATTGGCAAGGCTACTTGCACCAAATCTAAACCATTGGTTGGTCAACCAGGCTGCCCCTAGGGTTTCTTTTACCAACATCAAATATTGTAAAGCTAATTTTGAGTTCGAGATTCCTCCGGCAGGCTTCATTCCCACTTGTATTCCTGTTTTATAATAATGGTCTTTTATCGCTTCTAACATCACTAAAGTAACAGGTAAAGTTGCCGCTGGACTAATTTTTCCTGTTGAAGTTTTGATAAAATCGGCACCAGCTAAAATAGCAATATCGCTTGCTTTTCGAACTTTATCAAATGAGCCTAATTCGCCTGTTTCTAAAATCACTTTTAGACGTGAATTTCCGCAAGCTTCTTTAATGGTAGCAATTTCCTCAAACACAAAATTGTACTCACCTTCATGAAACTTACCTCGGCTAATCACCATATCTATTTCTTCTGCTCCGGCATCTGTTGCAATTTTTACATCCAACAATTTAACTTCTAAACTTGATTGCCCACTCGGAAAAGCTGTTGCCACCGAAGCCACATTGATACCGGAACCTTTTAAACTTTGTTTAGCAATTTTAACAAAATTTGGATAAACACAAACTGCCGCAACAGTAGGTAATCCGGGATAAGCATCGTGCAAATGTTGTGCTTTATTACACAGTTGTCTCACTTTGTTTTCGGTATCTGCACCTTCAAGAGTGGTTAAATCAACCATGTTAAGGGCAAGCTTTAACCCTTGTAGTTTAGTTTCGTCTTTTATGCTTCTGCTGGTAATTCTGTCAATCCTATCAATAATACCAACTTGATCTACACTTGGTGAAGGATTGTTTAGATAAACGGTTGTTTTTTTAATCATGCGAAAAAATTGAACTCCAAATTTAAGGAAAACAAAAGTGTTTTCTGAATTATTTTTTGTAATAGGATTTTGACACAAATTTCACTAATAAATCAATGAAATTGATTTGAAAATTTGTGAAATTCTATCCTCACTTAAAAAAATGTTAATCGTTTAAACTTTGAATAAATAAAAAATATTACCAACGATAATTACTAAAATTACACGAAAAAACTACCAATGGTAGTTTATAATTTGTGAAATTAGTGTCAAAATTTTTACCTGTTTAATTAATGTTTAACTAAAAGTCTAATTTTGTGAGTATAATGAGCAAAACTCCTGAAAATATTTTTCCTGTTTTCGATTCCATTTTAGGAAGAGAAGCAAAAGAAACACTATTGAAGCAAAAAGCAGTGGTTATTTGGTTTACTGGACTTTCTGGTTCTGGTAAAACCACCATTGCAATTGGGTTAGAGAAAGCCTTGAATGGTAAAGGAATTTTAACACAAGTTTTAGATGGCGACAACATAAGAGCCGGAATAAACAACAACTTAGGTTTTAGTAATGAAGATAGAAAAGAAAACATCAGACGGATTGCTGAGGTTTCGAAGTTGTTTTTAAATTGTGGAGTGGTTACCATCAATTGTTTTGTGAGTCCAACTAATGAAATTAGACAACAAGCAAAATCGATTCTTGGTGAACAAGATTTTTTAGAAATTTTCATCAACACGCCTATCGAAATTTGCGAACAACGTGATGTAAAAGGATTGTATAAAAAAGCAAGAGCAGGAGAAATAAAAGATTTTACTGGCATCAATGCCCCATTTGAAGCTCCAACAAATCCTTTTTTGGATGTAAAAACCGAAAACAAAACCGTTGAGCAATCGGTAAATGAAATTTTAAGTAAAGTATTGCCATTAATTCAATCTCACTAATGTTTAAAGGAGTTGGTTTTTCCATACTACTGTTTTTATTTTTTACACCGAACTTAAAAGCAAGTGATTTTGAACCTCTGATTTTATCTGATTCATTGGAGGTAGATACAGTCCAACACACAGAAATACTAACAAGGAAACACGTTCGTGCGAAAGCAATTATTTTTACCATTTTAACAGGTCCTTTGGGTGGGCATCGAGTATATTTAGGAACACGCCCTGGAGCTCCCATTATTTATGCTGTAACCTTGGGCGGTTTTGGTATTTTACCCGTGATAGATTTATTTCATCTAATTTTTACCAAAGACCTTTCAAAATTTGAGAAAAATCAGAAAATAATCAT
The DNA here is from genome assembly GCA_964371285.1 of uncultured Vicingus sp. Lineage (GTDB taxonomy): Bacteria > Bacteroidota > Bacteroidia > Flavobacteriales_E > Vicingaceae > Vicingus. The sequence goes on from CAYJMI010000096.1 coordinate 7,549, forward strand.
GTGGGGAGGGGAGGGTAAGTAGGTTCCCCGATCAAAAACTAACCTTGCAGCTAAAAAACCACATAGACACATAGAAAAATTCTCTAAGCCAAATACTATGAAACAGGCTCACAATAGTTATTTCTCCGACAAGTCGGAGAATACTAATACTATGTTTGCCTTATTTTTATTCAACAGAAAGAAACTATGTACCTATGTGGTTTAATTTTTTGCCGATTAAAACCTTAATTTTGTAATCAAAATGGTAAAAATAGGCGACATAGAATTGGGTGATTTTCCGTTGCTTTTAGCACCGATGGAAGATGTGAGTGACCCACCTTTTCGTGCATTGTGCAAAAAACATGGCGCCGATTTGATGTTTACTGAATTTATTTCATCAGAAGGGTTAATCAGGGATGCTGCAAAAAGCTTGAAGAAACTCGACATTTTTGAATACGAACGCCCCATTGGCATACAGATTTATGGGAACGATATCGAATCCATGAGAATAGCAACCGATGTAACTACCCAAGCTAATCCTGATATTATTGATATCAACTACGGTTGCCCGGTAAAAAAAGTGGCTTGTAAAGGTTCTGGTGCTGGAATTTTACAAGATGTTCCAAAAATGGTTCGTTTAACTGCCGAAATTGTAAAATCTACGCACCTTCCGGTTACCGTAAAAACACGTTTGGGTTGGGACGATAAAACAAAATACATTGTTGAAGTTGCCGAACGTTTGCAGGATGTAGGCATTAAAGCCATCTCCATACATGGCAGAACCCGTTCGCAGATGTATAAAGGAGACGCTGATTGGAGTTTAATTGCTGAGGTAAAAAACAATCCGAGAATGCACATTCCTGTGTTTGGCAATGGAGACATCAAAACACCAGAAAAGGCGAAACTTTATAAGGAAACTTATGGTGTTGATGGAATTATGATTGGCAGGGCAAGCATTGGTTATCCGTGGATTTTTAATGAAATAAAACACTTTTTAAAAACGGGAGAACATTTAGCTCCGCCATCCATGCAGGAAAGGCTTGACGTAGTAAAACAACACATCGATTTTGCAGTAAGATGGAAAGGAGAAATGGTTGGGTTATTAGAAATGCGTTCGCATTATGGGAATTACTTTAAAGGAACAGCCAATTTTAGGGATTATAGAAGTCAATTGGTTAGAAAAAGTACCTTAGAAGAAATCAACGAAGTACTTTACAACATCGAACAAGAATTTTTAGGTGTTGGTTATTAGTTCTCCGTCTTTAAAAACACACCCCTAACCCCTCTCAAGAGGGGAAGCTAACGCACAATGCCAACTTCGGACTTCCAGTTTCGGTCTTCCAACTCCCTACTACTTCGCTTTGTTTGCCTTTTTAATGTAAAGCTCTAAGGCTTTAGTCATTGAAGGAGATTCTGGTTGTGGAGCAGAAATATCTACTCTCAATCCAGCTTGTTGTGCGGCTTCGGCAGTTGTAGGTCCAAAAACAGCAATTCTAGTGTCATTTTGTTTAAACTTTGGGAAGTTTTGAAACAGCGATTTTATTCCTGATGGACTAAAAAAAGCTAACACGTCGTAATTTACATCGCTTAAATCAGACAAATCGCTACAAACGGTTCTATATAAAGTTGCTACCGAATATTTAATATGATTATCGTTAAGCAATTCAGGAATATTTTTACTTAAAATATCGGCACTTGGCAACAAAAAATTACCATCTTTATGTTTTTTAATTACCGCAATTAAATCGGCAAAAGTTTGTTGACCGTAAAAAATTTTACGTTTTCTAAATATAATATATTTCTGTAAATATAATGCCGTGGATTCAGAAATACAGAAGTATTTCATTTCCTCAGAAACTTTAAATCTCATTTCTTCAGCTATTCTAAAGTAATGATCAACAGCATTTCTACTGGTAAAAATTACTGAGTCGTGGTCTTGAAGATTAATTTTTTGTAAGCGAAATTCTTTTCCAGAAACTCCTTCAACGTGAATAAAAGGTCTAAAATCAACTTTAACTTTACATTGGTCTGCTAAATCAAAATATGGTGATTTTTCTGTTTCTGGTTTTGGCTGAGAAACTAAAATTGTTTTTACTTTCAACATCTTCCTAACTTATTATTTTTTAGTCGAATGGTTATTTTTAAAGGATAAAAAACTTCCCTAAAACGACCAATGGTAAAATTTCGAGCGTGCAAATGTACAAAAATATATACAAATACGAAAAATTGTTAGAAATTCCAATGGCGAAAAAACGAATAAACCTGATTAATAGTACAATACAAATTAATGGTAAAATAACCATGTTTAATATAACGGTGTTACTAAAATCAGAAAAATAGATTAAAGCTAAGCTAGGTATTAATATAACTCCTAATAAATAATTGTACAACAATACATTATAAGTATAGGAAGGTATGTGTTGAGCACAATCAAACAAATATGCTAAAATAGAATTGAATAAAAACTTAATTAAATACGCCAAGGTTACCAATCCAAAGATAGAAGGATATAAAAATGAATAGCTATTGTTTGGGTTAATAGTTGTTGCCGTAAAATACAACAACAACGAAATGGTTAATAAATACACCAAAAATAAACTAAAATTTACTTGATGAAAAAACACCTTTTCCTCTCTAACAACTTCGTTAGCAGAATAATAAGAAAATAACGATTTATAAATTTGTCGTATTCTGTTTGTTCCAAATGCCTTGGTAAAAGCCAATAACAATAAGGTGATGGTTAATATAATTGAAGGCCAAGTACTATTGTTAATGTATTTTAACGTTGGTTCGAATGTTATTTTTGATGGCTCTTTAGTAGTTATTTTTTGTTTTACCGCTTTTCTTATGGGTATTTTATTGGTACTACTAAGTTCAAAAACAACGGAATCTTGAACAACAGTGTCTGCTATAAGGTTTGGAATTGGATTAGGCACCACTAGTATAGCAACTATATATTTTTTTTTTTTTTGAACAACAATACTAGAACTATCTTCAGCTTTTATCAATTCCAAAAAAGGCACATTACTATCCTTTGCAGTGGTATTAAGGCTATCCTGATCTTGAATTATAATGGTTGATTTACTCATTCATGTGTAGATATTTATTGTACCGCTTTAAATTGACTTAAAAAACGAACATCTCCTTCAGAAAACAAACGTAAATCGTTTATTTTATATTTAAGCATGGCAATACGTTCCACGCCCATTCCAAAAGCAAATCCTGAATATTTTTTGGAATCTATTCCACAATTTTCTAACACATTTGAATCGACCATACCGCAGCCTAAAATTTCTAAAAATCCCGAATATTTACACACATTACAACCTTTTCCACTACAAACCGAACAGGAAACATCTACCTCAGCACTGGGTTCAGTAAACGGAAAATAAGACGGGCGAAGGCGAATTTCGGTTTGTTCACCAAACATTTCTTTAGCAAAATACAATAAGGTTTGTTTTAAATCGGCAAACGACACATTTTCGGCAATGTACAAACCTTCTACTTGATGAAAAAAACAATGAGCACGAGCAGAAATGGCTTCATTTCGATAAACTCTACCAGGCGACAAGGTTCTAATGGGTGGTTTTGAATTTTCCATAATTCTAACTTGAACCGAAGAAGTGTGTGTTCTCAACGCCATTTCGCCACTTTCTGATTCTACAAAAAAAGTATCTTGCATATCTCTAGCTGGGTGTTCTGGAGGAAAATTTAAGGCGGAGAAATTATGCCAATCGTCTTCAATTTCAGGACCTTCGGAAACGGTAAAGCCTATACGAGAAAATATTTCAACTATTTCATTTTTAACTAAAGAAATTGGATGACGACTACCAACAGTTGTTGGAAAACCTGGTTTGGTTAAATCAATAGTATTATCAACCGTAATTACATTTTCAAACAAGGCTTTGAATTCATCAATTTTAAGTTGAGCTTGCTCTTTTACTTGGTTTATTAATTGACCAACCTCTTTTTTTTGCTCGTTTGGAACATTTTTAAAATCAGCAAACAGCTCTTTTAAAACACCTTTACTGCCAAGTATTTTAATTCTAAACTCTTCAACTTGCTCAGGCTTTTGAGCCGTAAATGATTCTACTTCTTTTAATAATTCGTTTAAACGTTCTCTCATTATTTTTTTACAATCTTAATGGTCATTTTAATATCTTCCTCAGGCCTGTCTCTTTTATCTTTTTTAACGGCAGCAATTTTGTCCACTACATCTAAACCTTCTATCACTTCTCCAAAAACGGTGTAATCCATATCCAAATGAGGCGTTCCTCCAATGGTTTCATAAGTTTTGTATTGTTCTTCTGAATACTCAATTTTAGTTTCTCTTCTGGCATTTTTACCTTTTAACATTTTGTCCATTTCGGCTCTAGTAAATGGTCTTCCATGCACAATGTAAAACTGACAACTGGATGATTCTTTGTTTGGATTTACTTCATCGCTTTCTCTAGCGGCTGCCAACACCCCTTTTTTATGAATCAGTGTTGAATTAAATTCGGCAGGCAACGTATAACCTAGACCTCCTTCACCTAATGTTGCACCAGGTGCAGCATTTTTTGAATCAGGATCTCCTCCTTGAATCATAAAATCTTTGATAATCCGATGGAATAGTGTTCCGTCTAAAGTTCCATCTTTTACCAGTTTTAAAAAACTATCACGATGTTTGGGTGTTTCGTTATAGAGTTTGATTTTTATATCACCTAAACTGGTCGAAATCATTATCAATGATTGTTTTTCTGCTTTTTGTGCAAAGCCATTAAACACACTAAAAAATAGAATTAGCAAAGAAGTAATGCAAAAATTTTTATACATATTATTATTATTATTATATTTGTTAGTTACAAAGCTAATGATTTATACGATTTATTGCTTTGAAGACTAAAATTAAACACTATGAAACAAAAAAATAATTTCAAATTGGTATTGTTAACACTTGTTGGCGTAATTGCTTTTTCCTGTGCTAAAGAGCGTTCTCCAAGCTTACACATTACTGTTATAGACGAAAAAGGTTTCCCAGCCTCAGGTGCTACTGTTCATGCTTGGCCTGGTGATAATGCTTTAGATGGCACCGTAAACGAAGCCGAAATGGACAAAACTGGCTACACAGATCTTTCTGGAAAGATAACATTCGATTTTAAATTTTCTGCCGTTTTAGATGTTGATGTGGTATATTATAGAACAAGTCAAGTTTTAATAAATGATACTTTACGAGATGTAACCGACTCATTAAGTGGTCATAAAGTAGTTAAAATTGAAAGTCTTAGACAAAAAAGTACCGACAATGATTATTACGAAACTGTAAATTTAAAATAAAGTTAAAGGCTTAAGTATTCAATTATAGCCTTTTTCATCAAATTTTCTTGTAACTCCCCAACAAAATTGTTGGGGAGTTTTTTTATGTTTTTAAAATGTGGCCAACCGTCATCATCTACTCCAATTTTTTGATAATATCCATAAGGTATTAACACCGTACATGTACCAATATGGATAACATCAATTTTTTGTTCTTTTTTTAAGGGTTGGTGGTTTTTGCCTAGTTCCTGCAACCCAATAATGTATAAAATGCTTGTTACGTCTAAAACTTCATCAAAACGTTTTCTCATCAACAATTGTACTTTTATCCATTCAATATTTATATCCATTTCCATACTCCAAAATTAAGTAGATAATTATATAGACCCGTTGTGTACTTGTAAGAAAATTTGTCAATTCGAGTGTCCCGCAGTGTTGCGGGATATATCGAGAATGCAAATTTTCAATAAAAAAGGTGTGTTCTCGATACTTTTTCTTTCAGAAAAAACTC
>CAYJMI010000097.1:0-12824 GCA_964371285.1 uncultured Vicingus sp.
GTTAGAACCTTTTGATAAAGATTGGTTTAAAAGCACTACAAAAACATGGGTAACCTATTCTAATCTTCCTTCAGGAGATTACACCTTCTTTTTAAAAGCAAGAAACAATGATGGAGTTTGGACAAACGAACCTGCCACCTATAGTTTTACCATTAAAACTCCTTTTTGGAAAACTTGGTGGTTTTACCTCGCCACTTTTGTTGGTATTATTTATCTACTAATAAAAATTTCTTCCATTAGAGAACGTCGTCAACTTAAGATAAGTAGAGAGTTAGAGCGAAAAGTAAGAGAACGCACACTTTTAATTGAACAACAGCGAGACGAGAAAGAAATTTTATTGAAAGAAATTCATCATAGAGTAAAAAATAATTTACAAGTAATTAATAGTTTACTTAGCTTACAATCGAACTATACTGATGATGAAAAATCTTTAGCTTTATTTAATGAAGCAAAAAACAGAATCCGCTCCATGGCTCTTATCCATGAAAAAATGTATCAATCGGGCGATTTAGCTCATATTGATTTTCAGGATTACATTGTAGCCTTAACAAACGACCTTATTGCCACTTACTCCATTAATTGTGACATTTTCTTGGACATTAAAATTGACCCCATTAAATTTAGCATCGATACCATTATACCATTAGGCTTATTAATTAACGAAATTATTTCAAACACCTTAAAATATGCATTCGTAAATAGAAACAAAGGCATTATTAAAATTCATCTATCAAAATTAGACAACAATAAATTTGTTTTAATTGCTGGTGATAATGGCGTTGGTATGCCTAAAGAAATTTTTGATGGAGAAAGTACCTCTTTAGGGGTTGAACTGATCAAAATATTTACCGAACAATTGGATGGAGAAATAAAACAACTCGAAACAGAGGGTACGATTTATGAACTCGTTTTCACTAAAATAGTTGTTTAATAGAACAAGGGAGCATGCTCCCTTGTTTTAAAAAGCTTTACTTCTAAACTTTTTTCGGTTAACAAAAAATTGTTCAAAAATCACATCAACTTCCTTTAAATCTATACTTGATTTAACCAATCTTTGTAAACTCACTAAAAAGAGATTTTTTGAATTTGAAATCAGTCATTATTACTTTCTTGTTTTTTATCTCTTTAATCGCTTTTTCACAAAAAGCAACTATTGATGAATCCATTTATCATAAAAACTTTGATAACATCATAGATAACGATTATGTAAAAACCTTATTCAAAAAATCGACCTTAAATACCGATTCTATTTTAAAACGAGTTCCACCCAATAAACCATTTCAGCATGAAAATGGAGCAGAATCTCTTAAATCCATTGAAAAAACTATTCCTTTAAATTATCATCCAGAAGTATTGTCGTTTATTACTATTTACAGCAAAGGAGTAAATGTTCATTTCTTAAACTACATGATAAATTATTATCAATCCCAAATTATTGAAGAACTTAAAAAACAACAGTTGCCCGAAGAATTAAGCTTTTTACCTGCCATTTTATCCGATTTTAATCCTCATTCGGTAAATACTATTGGTGCCGAAGGGTATTGGCACTTGTATTATCCTCAAGCAGTAAAATATGGTTTAAAAATTAACGAATACATTGATGAACGTAGAGATTTTGATAAATCTACCAAAGCAGCTATTAGTTATTTAAAACTGTTGCACAACGAATATCAAGACTGGGAATTAACACTTGCCGCTTATGTTTGTGGGCCAACAACCATCAACAATATTATGCTTAGAAAAAAAGTAAGTAACTATTGGGAGATTTATCCATTTTTAAATCCAAAAATTAGAGATGTTGTTCCTGCTTTAACCGCTTTAATTTACAACTATTCGAAAAACAGTAGCAATCAAATAAAAATTAACCCACAAATTGAAGCCGATTCTTTTTATGTAGAAAACAAACTTACTTACCAAGCTATTTTTGATGTAATAGACCTCAATAAAAAAGAAGTTCAGTTTTTAAATCCGACCATAATTAATGAGGTTTTTCCAAAAAATTATTTAGCCGTTTTACCAAAAAATAGCTGTTCAAAAATGAATCAATTTTGTGATAGTATTTATTTTTATCAGGATTCTGTACTTTTTAAACCCGTTGTAATCCAAGAAGATTCAGCTATTGTTACTACCGAACAAGAAGAAATTATCCATAAAGTAAAATCAGGTGATGTATTAGGGAAAATAGCAGAGAAATATGGCGTAAAAATCTCGCAACTTCAAGAGTGGAATAAACTAAGAGTAACTAACATTAACATTGTAAAAAATTTGTTTGTTAAAAATAACAAAAAAACAAAAGCCCTCCCCCTTGCCCCCTCCGAAGGAGGGAAAACTCCCATCCCTTTTGAAAGGGCTGGGGATGGGAACTACATCCTTTACACCGTTAAAGAAGGCGATAACCTGTGGGACATTTCTTTAAATTATGATGATGTAACACCCGATGACATTATGGAATTAAATAATATTGATGCAAACTTAAAAATAGGACAAGTATTAAAAATCAAGAAGAAATAAAACACAACGAAAAGGACATTAAACCTTTGAAAACATTAGCTATTTTAGCTGGTGTAATGGGTATATTATTTATTTTAATGCTTGTTTTTCCTAGCAATGGAATTACCATTGGAGCATTTAAAATTGAATTTCCTTCTACCACTAATTTTTTCAATTTTAAATCTGATGAAAATCCAAATCAACTCAAAGATTTAAACGCGTTATTTGATAGCACTGTTGTTCTATCAGAAATTGATTCAGCTATAATTAAACATAAATTAGATTCGTTGCACCAATACCGTAAAACCATACAAATTACTGATAGAGCAAAACCAGCCTTACATCGCTTTTTTGATGCTTTGGATAACGCTCAAAATCAAAAAGTTCGTATCATGCATTATGGCGATTCACAAATTGAAGCCGACCGTATTACCTCCTATTTTAGAAACGAACTTCAAACTAAATTTGGTGGTTATGGTACTGGTTTATTTTCGGTAATTGATGTCGCCCCAAAAATGAGTGTAAACATTTTGTACTCCGAAAACTGGAAACGCTATTCTGGATTTGGTCAAAAAGAACCTGAAATAACCCATAACAAATATGGTGCTTTAATAAGCTTTTGTAGGTATGCTCCTGTTCCAAAAAATCCAATAATAAGCGACACAACAAACTATACCGCATGGATTAAGTTATTTAAACCAAGAGCATCGTTTGGTCGGACAAAAAGCTACAATCAAGTGAATGTTTTTGTAACCAATTCGCATACAGCAATTCATTATAAAATTGAAGCTGATGGTGTAGTTGTAAATGAAGGAACAATTGGTGCAAACACTCCTTTTCAAGTATTAAAAGCTAATTTTAATACTACACCAGAAGAAATTACCATTAGTTTTGAAGGAAAAGACAGTCCAAATGTTTTGGCATTATCGCTTGAAGGAAATACAGGTATTGTTGCTGATAATATCGCATTAAGAGGTTCTTCTGGAACAGTTTTTACTCAGCTCGACCAGACATTATTAAGTAACATGTTTGCTCACTTAAATCCAAATTTAATCATACTCGAATTTGGTGGAAATGTAATGCCTTATATCAAAGATGAAAATGCTGCTATTGAATATGGCAATTGGTTTAAATCGCACATCAACCTGCTTAAAAAACACAATCCAAATGCGGCATTTATTGTTATCGGTCCTGGCGATATGTCGATAAAAGAAAAAACTGAATACATTACTTATCCTAATTTAGAATTTGTTAGAGATGCCTTAAAAGATGCTGCCCTTTCAACTGGTTGTATGTTTTGGGACATGTACGAAGTAATGGGCGGAAAAAATTCGATGCCAAAATGGGTAAATGCTGAACCATCATTGGCAGCCTCCGACTACATACATTTTAGTCCGCTGGGAGCAAAAAAAATAGCAGAAGAATTTTACAACAACCTGATGAACATGTATAATAAATACAAAGGGAAAGCCTCCCCAACCCCTCCGAAGGAGGGGCTGCCTAGTGGAGAGAACCTAAATTCTCAAACTCAAAACAACACCAGTGAAAATTAAATATATCATCATATTAATCCTTTTACTTGTTGCTATTCATTTTATGAAAGGGCAAAACAATCCTCATATCATCAAACAATATCCGTTTGTTAATTACGATTCGAGTGAAGTAAAATTTTTTAATGATACAATAAGTTTCAATCGTTTTTATTCCAAATTCGATACACTAGTGTCGTTAGGAAAAGGGAAACTAAACATTCTACAAATAGGTGGTTCCCACATTCAAGCAGATGTTTGGTCGGATCAAATTCGAAGAAACTTTCAAAACATTTCGCCCAACTTAAATGGCGGAAGGGGTTTTATTTTTCCATATAAACTAGCCAAAACCAACAATCCACATTATTACGATGTTACTTCTACGGGTAATTGGGCAGGTTATAGAAATGCTGTTAGAAGCCATCAAAGTACTTTTGGCGTTTCAGGTATTACTGCTACAACAACCGACAGTTTATCATCATTCAAAATTGAATTTAAAAAAGGAGAAAATCCGTATTACGATTTTAACAGCATTAAAGTTTTTCATGATATGGATTCTACTGGTTTTTGTTTAGAATTGATTTCTGACAGCTGTGTTTCGATTGAAGTAAACCATGGAATTGGTTACACTGAATTTAAGTTCGACAACTACCAAGAAGTTGCAGAATTTAAAATTTACAAAACCGACAGTTTTCAAACCCATTTTAACTTGTATGGTTTAAGTTTAGATAACGATGACAATGGAATGGTTTATACTTCTATTGGCGTAAACGGAGCAAGTACTTCGAGTTATTTACGCAACCAACTTTTTGTTCCTCATTTAAAAGCCATAAACCCCGATTTAGTTATTTTTTGTATTGGAATTAATGATGCTTTCGAACCAGGGTTTTGCGAAAAGTGTTATGAAAACAATTACGACTCGTTGGTTGCCATGATAAAAATGGTAAACCCCGATTGTGAATTTTTATTTGTTTCCAATACCGATAGTTATTACAAGAAAAAAATAGCCAACAAAAGAGCTTTTAAAGTGCAAGACATCATGATAAATCTAGCAAAAAAATACAATGCAGGTTATTATGATTTGTTTACCGTAATGGGTGGCTTAGGGTCTATTAAAACATGGCAAAACAATGGTTTGGCTCAAAAAGACAGGGTGCATTTAACTAAAAATGGATATGTATTGGTTGGCGATTTAATGTTTTCTGCATTGATGAAAGAATATGGAAAGTGGGAAGTCAAAAGCTGGAAGATAGAAGTGGGAAGCTGGAAGTACGAAGATTAAAGACAACTATTGAGCGTTGGTTTCCCCTCTTGAGAGGGGCAGCGGTGTGTAAAAGATAAAACGTAAAATAAAAATAACAAATAACCTCAAACTAGAAACTAGAAACTTTGAACATACAAGCAGTAATATACGACATGGATGGGTTAATTATTGACTCTGAACCACTTTGGCGAGAAGCGGAAAAATTGACCTTTAAATCGGTTGGTTTAACCTTTACGGATGATATGTGTAGAGAAACTATGGGTATGCGATTAACCGAAGTTGTTCAGTATTGGTACGATAAATTGGGTTGGAAAGGTAAATCTTTAGAACAAGTTGAGGAAGAATTATTGGCAACTGTTACTCAATTAATTATTGAAAAAGGGGAAGCTTTAGAAGGTGTTGAATCATCGTTAAATTATTTTAAAAATAAAAGTTATAAAATAGCTTTAGCATCTTCTTCACATAAAAGTTTAATTAAAACGGTATTGAAAAAATTAGATATTACACACTATTTTGAAGTAATCAACTCAGCCGAACAGTTAACTTACGGCAAACCACATCCTATGCTTTTTATTAACACAGCAGAAGAGCTTGGAGTAAACCCGGTAAACTGTTTGGTTATCGAAGATTCTTTTCATGGATTAATTGCTGCAAAAGCTGCCTTAATGAAAACCATTGTTGTTCCCGACAAAGAAAATTGGGACAACCCAAATTATAACATTGCCGATTTTAATTTAAAAAGTCTGAATCAAATTAAAGAATTAAACCTTGGATAAAAGTTTCGATTTTACTGGCTGGTTCTCGCATTTTTTTAGTTTAGAAAACTTAAAAAGCATTTTTCTTTACAACGAAACGCAACCGCTAATTTTTACTCAATTTTTCTTTTGGGGATTTTTTGCTGTTGTACTTCTCTTCTACTCTATCGTTTACAAAAAAAATGCCTTACGAAACACTTTTCTGTTTGTAGTAAGTTTATTTTTCTACTACAAAACCAGTGGACTATTTATCAGCATTTTACTCTTTTCTACCATTTTAGATTATTACATAGGCAATAAAGTCTATTCCTCAAAAAAGGAATTAACCAGGAAAATACTCATAACTACCAGTGTTTCTATTAACTTATTGGTACTTTTTTATTTTAAATACGCCTACTTCTTTACCGACTCTTACAATACTATATTTAGTAGCGACATGCAAGTATTTAATCATTTCGCACAATTTACCAATACCCTTGCGGGAACTCATTTTACGGTCGATAAAATATTGCTTCCTGTTGGAATATCGTTTTATACGTTTCAAACCATTAGTTACTCAATTGACATTTATCGAAAACAACTCGAACCGGTAAAAAACATTATCGATTTTGGCTTTTTTGTTTCCTTTTTCCCACAATTGGTTGCAGGACCTATTGTTCGTGCTTCGGAGTTTATTCCGCAATTGTATCAACCTTACCGATTAACTCAATACAACTTTGGTCTATCCATTTTCTGGATTTTAAAAGGATTCATCAAGAAAGTAGTGATTGGCGATTACATTGCCGTAAATTTTATTGATAGGGTTTTTGATTCGCCCACCATGTACACTGGTTTTGAAAACCTGATGGCTTTGTATGGTTATTCGCTTCAAGTGTATGCCGATTTTTCGGGTTATACCGACATGGCTATTGGTATTTCTTTGTTGTTGGGTTTTACACTTCCTGTAAACTTTAATTCGCCCTACAAAGCTCAAAATGTTGGTGAATTCTGGAAACGTTGGCACATGAGTTTATCCACTTGGCTACGAGATTATTTATACATCCCTTTGGGTGGTAACCGTGGAGGAAGTATTGGAACATGGGTTACAGCAATTATTATTTCCCTATTCATTATACTGCTCTCAGGCAAAATGATGGTGCTTTATGTCTTTATTTGGCTTGCATTATTACTGGTATTCTTAGCCATTTTTATAAAATCTTTTAAAGCATGGTTAACCACCAACATTAATTTATTAATAACCATGTTGTTAGGAGGTTTGTGGCACGGAGCAAGCTGGCAATTTGTTATTTGGGGCGGTTTAAACGGATTGGGTTTAATGGTATATAAACAATGGAAAAAAATTAGTCCTTACGAAAAATACAACAACTGGTTAGCTATTGGTTTTAAGATTTTTGTAACCCTAACTTTTATCACCTTTACTCGAATTTGGTTTAGAGCATCAACCATGGAAACTACTCAACAAATATTGCATCAGATTTCTAGTAATTTTAGGTTCGATTTAATCCCGACCATACTTTACAGCTACAAAATGGTGTTTTTTGTTACGCTAATCGGATTTATAATTCATTGGTTGCCCACAAAAACAAAAGATTGGTATCAAGATAAATTTATTTATTCGCCACTTGGTGTTAAGGTAATTGTTTCCGTTATCACGGTTATTGGTGTTTATCAAGCCATGTCGTCAGAGTTACAAGCGTTTATTTATTTTCAGTTTTAACATCCCTCCAGCTTGCTGAAGGTGGGTTTTGGTTATCCAAAACCATCAATTTAAAACTGATTTTCCAAACACAAAACCAACATTAAAGCAACAGTTACTGCTGTTAGCAGATAACTGTTTAATTTGATATTTTAATTTTGATTAATTTTTGAATGTCCTCAAAATTTGATTGATTTTTGATTTCAATTCTTATTCCTCGTCCTTCAGCATAAGGTTTTGCAGCCTTTAGTTCTGTTTTAATAGCTTCCGAAATGTTACTTTCCAAAATTTGGTTCGTTGCTTTTTGTCCAAATACAAAAGCGGTTTTAAAAAACTTATCTCTAGGGAGTAAATAAATTAGCACTCTTTTGTTGTCTTTTATTCTATAACTCCAACCAAACTTTTCTCCGGAAAAATTCCATTCGCTGGTTGCTTTTGGATAATTATTCTTCGTGAAATCTTCAAATCTTTTCCAAATATGAAATGTTTCACCCAATCCATGCTCTAAATCTTTGGTTGTTGGCTTTATATTTTTATCAACAAATATACTTTTCATCCTTTTTCTTTATGCACAATTTTTGGAAGGCTTTATACTAACGTTTTGGCGCTTGGCGAAAAAGCAAATTTCGGGCATATCCATATTTATTGCCAAAATGGAAACTTTGCCGTTTTCTTTGCACAACAAGTCTTGAAACTGTGTCATTAAAGTTGGTTTTCCACAACGCCTAACGCCTGTGGCAACCTTAATTCCTAAAACTATGCAAAAATAAAAACTTTTAGGAATGTATGGGTTCGATTTTTTGGTCAAGTTTGGTTTATTATGTTCTTAAAATAGGCATTTTTTGTCAACTAAAATTCGTCTATTCAATGTCTGTAATTACTAATTTGTCTGTCGAAAAAGGTTTGCCGTCTTGAGTCAGGCGAATGAAATACAACCCGCTTGGTAAATTGTCTCGGTGAAACGTAAATGTTTGTCCAGAAATATTTTTTATTTGTTTTACTTGTTGTCCATACAAATTGTAAACGTTTAATGTCGCGTCTTTGAATAAATTGTCTGCATGCAAAGTGGTCTGCGATGAAAAAGGATTAGGAAAGAGGTTAATTGTTTTTTTACTTAGTTCTTCATCAATAGATAAAGTTCCGTTATAACATTGAAGATAATTGTTTAAAATCGTGTCTTTGTAGGCAAAACTTGATTGTAACTGAAAGCCATCATGTCCTAATAATGGATCTTGGATAAAAATATCAACAGTTGCTCCTTGTCCTTGTAACCAGGATTGCGTAAACGCCATACCAGTACAACCCTCTCCAGTCGTGTCAGGGTCTGGAGGTCCACAAAATAAATTCCAATGTTTACCTAAAAACACATTTGGTCCGTAATCTCCATTGTTTATCTCCATGTATAACTGATAGGTGGTGTCAACTTTTCCGGCATTAGAAATGGTAGTACAAAAATAATTTTTTCCGCTTTGTATGTCGTTAAATATAACTGCATACGAGCGGGCAGAAGCACGACTAAATCCATGTAATAAAGCTTTCCCTGAAGGATAGGAAATACTTGTTAAAGCTGAATCAATGTAGCTATATAATGAAGTGTCGTCAAAGTAGTCACTCGGTGGTGTACTTGCATTTCCTCTATACCATTGTAAAGCAATAATACCACAGCCATGAAGTTGTGCCCTCGGGTGCCAACTGCGAAATTCGTAAAAAGCATAACCACCCGTACCATGCAATGTAACAACAAGTGGAGTTATTGAAGGTGTTGCCCCTGTAGGAAACCATTTGATATAAAATGAATTTCCATCAGGAGTGGGGAGTATTTGTGCTCCATTGTTTATGGCATATTGTACAATTAAAGAATCGTTAGCATATGCTTCGTCATATAATGCTTGTGCCACAGGGGGGAGCTGTGCAAACACACTTGTAATGGAAGTGATAAGGGCTGCACAAATAATAAATAATACCTTTTTCATGTCGTATAATTTTATTTATTGGATGCTCAAATTGATTGAAAGTTTAATTTGTTCGCAAATTTTTATTTCAGAACTGTTCTTTTTTTTCATTGTGGGTAACGTTTTGGTGCTAAGAAACAGATTTCGAAGCGATTCACTGTCAGCCAAGCACAAACTTTGATAGAAGCACAAAGCTTCATTTAAGCACTGAACCCGCTTTTTTGCCAAACGCCTGTTAGCGGTAGTTTTTCTGTCCATTAAATAATGTTTTTAAATATAATATGTATGGAAAAGTCAGGAATACAAGCCAAACCATTGTATGTCTTGGTAATAATTGAAATTTGTGATTTAACCAATAAACTGTCCCAGTAAATAAGATACAAAATAAAGATTGTCCAACATTTACTTGTTCGTCCGAGTATCTGTCAATGTGGTCTTTCTTGTTTTCTTTAAGGTCATTTTTGTAGTTACCATTTTTACTTGGTAAAAATGCTGCAAGTAGCATATAGTTCTGCATTATATAAACGGCAGAAACTCCCATTAAAAAATATTGAAGACTAATATAAAGGCCGTCTGATAAATATGAGCTTTCAATGTCTACATTGCTGAATACACGAATAATATTGTCAATTGCAAACGCAAACATTATTATAGTGCTCCAAATACTTAGAGTTAGTCTGTTTGTTCTTGAAAGGTGTAAATGTGTCAATGCGTTAATTATTGAAAAGACTGAAAGTAACAAACCAATTGTCATTAAAGAAATTGAAAACCAATTGTGATAATTCGTAAAACCATAGTCAATAGCCCAATAGATTAATGAAATTGATAGTAATAAAGTAATTCCTTCAGTAAGCTTTGCGGTTACCTTGTCCTTATATGCAATTCCAAAAAACAGAGCGAAAATGAAAATGAAGAAATATGGCCACAACTCAATATGGTTTTCAAAATTGTAAATCCGTTCACGTTTTCCCGGTAAGAAACTTAATAAACTAAATAAGTAAGTCCCAACAAAAATTCCAGCTACTTTTTTCCAACTACCCGAAACTCTAATACTTTCGAAAAGAAGTCCAGCGAATAATGCAATTAAACTAATTGAAAATAATTTTCTGTCACTTATTGAAGCTCGATAGCCAATATAAACTGTCAAGGCAAGTCCTAATACACCTGCAATAATTAAATATGGCGTCAGGCTAATTCCAGCTGATTTTCGTTTTGGTTTTTTCGTTTTGGTTGTCAATTTCAATTTTCTGGTGTCGTTTAAAATTACCGCTAACTTGTTTATAGGTCTGACAAAACCATCCTTATACACCCAAATATGGGTAGATAGGTCTGATAAAAGTCAGACATATTTCCAATCAAATGTATGCCTTTTTTATTATAAATCATCTAACAGGTATTTACATCGAACTCACGTTATTTTACCTAATCATTATCAGTATTTGTTTTAACAAACCTCATCGGTAATCATTTATCACCAACCTAAATTTGTTAAGAAGATGGATAGGAAGAAAAAACGAGGTATCATTAAAACTCTAGAAATCATGAAAACAACAGCAATACACATCTGTATATTTTTGGCAGTACTGTTTACGCCAAAAATTCAATACGCAACAATAATCACATCAAACGGAACCGAAGGTGGCGAATGGGGTTTGGCTTCTACTTGGAATCCGAATATTCCTGTTTGTGGCGACACGATAATCATTTTAGCCGGCGATGTAGTTACCCTTGAATCAACTCAGGATTATTCGAGCTGCCCAACCTACATGATTTTATATATTAACGGAACTCTCGAATTTCCAGTCAACGGTCCCCGACTTAAATTACCGGCAAACTCTACCATATTTGTAAATGTTGGAGGACTCCTCACTGCTACCTTTGGTCCGGGTAGTGGACATGCCGATTTTATTTCTATTGGCGACAAGGTGGTTTGGAAAAAAGAGGACGGAGATATACATGGATACCATGTTTTTGGTGGAACTACTTTACCCATCCAATTAATAAATTTTGAGGCAAATGTAAACGAACACGTAATTGACCTGAAATGGGTAACCGCAACAGAGGTAAATAACGATTATTTTACTGTAGAAAAAAGTAGCGATGTAAAAAATTGGGAAGAATTGTTATCAACCTCAGGAGCTGGAAATAGTAGTACTATTTTAGAATATTCGGCTACTGACTATAATCCAATTACAGGAGTATCGTATTATCGTTTAAAACAAATTGATTATGATGGTGCTTATACCTATTTTGACATAGTAGCAGTAAATTATCAAACGAATAACGAGAATAATTTTGATGTTTTTCCAAACCCTATCCATATTGGAGAATGGATAAACATTAAAAACCTTATGGGTAACGACCTTATTGTTGTGCTTCAAGATGTTAATGGTAAAAAATATTTAACCAAATTGGTGTCTAATTATACCTATGGGAAAATAATAAAAATACCCATCAATATAAATGTGCCGAGTGGAACTTACTTAATATCTGCCACCTCTGGAAATCAAATGTGTAGTAAAAAAATTGTTATTAAATAATACCCTTCGTGCATTTAGAAGAATTTTCTTAAAAATGCACAACGAGTTAAATAAAACGTTTAGTTAGCTTCCCAATCATTATTCCATATTCATTCCATTTTACTGATTCATGTTAGTACATTTGTTTCAAATAACTTCAACATGAGAGTATTTTTATTTCTGGCATTATTTGTAGGTTTTATTAACCTTCAAGCCCAAAACGATTCCATTTTTATTCGGCAACTATACGACGAAGCATTAGAGAATGGACAAACATATCAAAATTTAAAAGTATTGTGTAAATCAATTGGAGCTAGAATCAGTGGCTCTAAACAAGCCGAGGATGCCATTAGGTGGGGAAAACATTTATTAAACTCGTACAATTTTGATACGGTTTACTTGCAAGAAATTAAAGTTCCGAAATGGAACAGGGGAACACCCGAAACTGCGTGGGCTGAAAACGAGAAAGGTGAAAAACTAAAACTAAACATATTGGCATTAGGAGGCTCATCATCAACCAATGGATTGCTTACAGCAGAGGTATTGGTGGTAAAAAACGTTGATGAATTAAAAACGATACCTGCTGATAAAATAAAAGGGAAAGTGGTCTTTTTAAACG
>CAYJMI010000098.1:0-12655 GCA_964371285.1 uncultured Vicingus sp.
TTAGCTCAATATTTCTATTGTTTTTATTGTTTCGCTGCTAACTTCGTTGGTGTGTGCTTTTGCACGTGGCTATTTCATGTATTGTTTATAATTTACAACGAGGCGTTAATCCCGATTGCCACCAAGACAAATATGCACATTTTTTTACTCCCGATAGCTATCGGGACTCATAAAAAAACAATAACTTGGCAGTCTAACAATTATACATGAACAAACTAAGTAAAATAAAAAACAAAATTGTAGATAGAAATCAACTTAAACAATTGGTTGCTAGCTGGAAAAAAGACTACCAACAGGTTGTTTTTACAAACGGATGTTTCGATATTTTACATCGTGGTCACGTGGAATATTTAGCTCATGCAGCTGATTTTGGGAATAGATTAATTATTGCCATAAACTCTGACGCATCGGTTAAAGGTTTGGATAAAGGCACTTCTCGACCTATCCAGGATGAATATTCAAGAGCTTTAATTATTTCTGCATTAAGTTTTGTAGATGCGGTGATTATTTTTGATGAACAAACTCCACTTGAACTAATTAAACTGCTTGTTCCTGATATTTTAATTAAAGGTGGCGATTATGATGCTAATTGCTCTGAAAAATTGGATAAGAAATACATTGTTGGTTCGGATATAGTTAAAAATAATGGAGGTAAAGTTGAAGTTATTCAATTTGTTTCTGGATTTTCAACTTCTAAAATTGAAGAAAAAATTAAGTCGAGTAAATAATTTTTCCCATCACTCATCACTCACTACACTACTTGTACCATTCCGAATACATTACATAACTATCAGCAATTCGATTAATTTCCCCTTCAATTAAATGCTGGTCAACGTCTTTAATTTTCTTCGCTGGATTCCCAGCGTATACACTACCACTTTCAATGTGAGTGCCTTTGGTAACCACAGCCCCGGCACCAATAATGCAGTTGCTTTCTATAACTACATCATCCATTATTATTGCTCCCATGCCAATTAGAACATTATCTTTTATGGTACAACCATGTACTAATGCATTGTGTCCGATTGAAACATTGTTACCAATATTAGTGGGTGATTTTTTATAAGTAGCATGAATTACAGCTCCATCCTGGACATTTACTTTGTTGCCCATTTTAATGTAATGCACATCGCCACGAATTACAGCATTAAACCAAACACTACATTCATTACCCATTTTCACATTACCAGTAATGGTAGCGTTTTCCGTTAAAAAACAATTTTCACCAAATTCGGGAGTATCTCCGTTTACTGTTTTTATTAGTGCCATATTATTCTCTATTTTTTGAATCTATTATTATAGTTACCGGTCCATCGTTTACAAGCAAAATTTTCATATCTGCACCAAACTCACCAGTTTGTATGGAGTTGCCCAACTCTTTTTGCAAAGTTGCAATAAATTGTTCATACAAAGGAATAGCAATTTCAGATTTTGCAGCATTTATAAATGATGGTCTGTTGCCTTTTTTTGTGCTGGCATGTAAAGTAAATTGACTTACTACCAAAGCTTCACCTTTTATGTCTTGAACGGACAAGTTCATGGCTCCATTTCCATCTCCAAAAATACGTAAACGAGCAATTTTTCCACACAACCATTCTATATCTTCAATGGTATCACCATGTTCAATCCCTAACAAAATAAGTAGCCCAATACCAATTTTGTTTTTAATTTGTAGGCTTATTTCAACCGATGCAGAAGAAACTCTTTGGATAACTGTTCTCATTAAATATCTGTAATTACATCAAACCCTTTAAAGCTACCTACTATCGCTAAGCCTAAAACTGTTTTTGCGACACCTTTATTTTTAATTTTTTCTGCAATTTGATTAAGTGTTGAGCCGGAGCCAACTGCATCATCAATTAATAAAACCCTGTTAAACTTACGTTGGTCTGTAACAGCAAATGTATTTTCCGCATTTTTTATGCGTTCATCAAGTTTCGATAACGATTTTTGAGGAATTGGAATAATTCCGCTAATTTTTTTAATCTCTAGAATAGGTAAATTAAGGTTAAGATTCTCCTGAATAAACTTCATAATCTGGATTTCTCTTCGAATTGTGGGAGGAACAAATCCAACTGCATCAATTTCATGTTGATTAATAAAAGCAAAAATTTTTGCTTTTATTTCTTGCATCATCATGTTCATCAAAAACTTATTTTGACCCTGTTTAGCATAATGAAGAAGTGTGCCTAGCCTAGTTTTTCCAAAACGCTCGATAGCATAAAAATCTAAATAGTAAATTTCGTCCAAAAAAGTTTTTTCGCCATAAGTTGTTTTAAGTTTATGGTAACCATCAATAATTCCTTGTGAATTATAGAACGATTGGTATTTCTCCTTGGTTTTGATGAATTCTTGTAATGTTTTTAATACAGGTTGATTTCTTTTTTCGCACCATGGATGAAATCCTTCAATGCCCTCTAATAAATTGCCTGTGTCAGATATCATTAAAAAATTGGCAGCTAAAAAATCTCTTTCTGAAATTGTAATTTCTAACGAAACATTATTTGTTTGTGGTGGTACAACTTTTAATTTCCTATAAATGGTTTTTGGAGCTCTGCCTAATTTTTCAAGGTATTGTTTTACTACCAATTCACTCAAAACCAAATGAACCATTTGCTTAGAAACTCCTATACTACTAATAAGTTCTTTAGCAGTTAATTCGTTGCTTTTTTCGAAAGCTTCTATTATTTTATCTTTTATAGTCATTTTACTATTGATAGTCAATAGTCAAATATACATTATTTTGTTTTAAAAATATCTTTGAATGGTTATTTTTTTCTTTTGATAAACTCTAATAGCAGTTTTCATGTTTAATACCCCTTTGCCCGATAATTTTCTTCCTCATCATCGTTGTACATACTGAGGTAGTTGTTGTAACGAAAATCTGCAATTTCATTTTTTGCAACAGCATCTTTAACTGCACATTTTGGTTCATTAATGTGTTGGCAATTACTATATTGGCAATTATCTAAAATAGCTCTCATTTCTAAAAAATAGTGCGACAAATCCGCTTTGTCAAAATCGATTAATCCGAAAGCTTTAACGCCAGGGGTGTCTATAATATATCCGCCAAAACTTAAATCGAACATTTCGGCAAAAGTGGTGGTGTGTTTTCCTTGTTCGTGCATTTCAGAAATAGTACTGGTTTTTAAATCGAGTGTTGGTTCGATGGTATTTAACAACGTTGATTTCCCCACACCGGAATGTCCTGAAACGACAGAGGTTTTGTTTTTTAAAATATCTTTAATTGTTTCAAGGGTTTCATTATTTAAAGCAGAAACAGCAATACATTGATAGCCAATCTTAGTGTAAATGTTCATTAATGTTTTTAATTCCTCCAACTCTACCTTATTATAGATGTCAATTTTATTAAACACTAATATGGTCGGAATGTGATAAGCTTCGGCAGAAATTAAAAAGCGGTCGATAAACCCTGTTGTGGTTTTTGGCTGCGAAATAGTTACAATTAAAATGGCTTGGTCGATATTTGCGGCAATAATGTGCGAGTGTTTTGAAAGGTTGATAGATTTACGGACAATATAATTTTTTCGATCAGCGATTTCAGTAATTACATTGTTGATGTTCTCGTCTTGTTTTATAGTAACCACATCCCCAACCGCCACAGGATTGGTGGAACGAATTCCTTTAATCCGAAATTTTCCTTGAATACGAGCTTCAACAACTTCACCATTCTCAAGTTTTACGTTGTACCAACTACCGGTAGATTTTACGACAATTCCTTTCACAAAAGATTTAAAAAATCAAAAGTAAAGAATTTATCTGCTTTAAGTTAAAATCAGTATTTTCGTGGTGTGAAAATAGTTGATGAGGTTAGGAGTTTATAAGGTTATCAGTAATCTCTAAACTCCTAAACTTATAACCATCTAAACGATAAAAATGAGTATTGAAGTAAAAAATGTAAGTAAAATTTATGGTGAGCAAAAGGCTCTTGACAATGTTTCTTTTGTAGTTAATCCTGGAGAAATTGTTGGTTTTTTAGGCCCAAATGGCGCCGGAAAATCAACCATGATGAAAATTATTACTTGTTTTATTCCTCAAACAGAAGGAGAGATTAAGGTTTGCGGTTTTGATGTTACCGAACAACCTATTGATGTAAAACGACATGTTGGTTATTTACCAGAGCACAATCCGTTGTATTTAGACATGTATGTAAAAGAATATTTAGATTTTACTGCGGGAGTATATAAAATTTCCAATAAGAAAGAACGAATAAAAGAAATGATAGAGATGGTTGGTTTAACCATTGAACAAAATAAAAAAATTGGTGCTTTATCAAAAGGTTATCGTCAACGAGTTGGTTTGGCTCAAGCCATGATTCATAATCCAGATGTGTTGATTTTAGATGAACCCACCACAGGCTTAGACCCCAACCAATTGGAAGAAATTAGAAATTTAATTAAGCAAATTGGTAAAGAAAAAACCATCATGCTTTCCACTCATATTATGCAAGAGGTGGATGCTATTTGCGATAAAACAATAATTATTAATAAAGGTAAAATTGTAGCCAACGATTTAACTAAAGATTTACATAATATAAAATCGAGTGCAATTGTATTAGTTGTTGAGTTTGATAAAGAAGTGAAAAAATCACAATTAGAAAAAATTGACGGGGTGTCAAATGTGTTAAACAAAGTTGCCAATACTTGGTTTTTAGAAATAAAATCTGACAACGTGAGAAATAATATTTACCAATTTGCTATGCAAAATGAACTTACCGTTTTAACTATTCAAAAGGAAACACAGAGTTTGGAAAGTGTGTTTAAAAATTTAACCAAATAAAAAAACAAACATTCTTTCAATACAATAATTTTTCTTTTCTTTGCCGAATATTTGTGGAATGATTTGATAGATTGCAACCACGACGATGTTTTCGAACAGAAAATTTAGTCAAAAAAGTGCTAAAACATGTATGCTCTCTTTCAACACATTACCTTCAAATTTTATTTAATAATTAGTTTAATCATTTAAAATTTAAATTTAATGTCGTATTTATTTACATCCGAATCCGTATCAGAAGGGCATCCAGACAAAGTTGCCGATCAAATTTCTGATGCATTAATTGACAATTTTTTAGCATTCGACCCTGAATCAAAAGTTGCTTGCGAAACTTTAGTAACCACTGGACAAGTAATTCTTGCTGGTGAAGTAAAATCAAAAGCATATTTAGATGTTCAAGAAATTGCTAGAGAAGTAATTCGTAAAATTGGTTATACCAAAAGCGAATACATGTTTGAAGCCAATTCGTGCGGTATTTTATCAGCCATACACGAACAATCTTCTGACATCAACCAAGGTGTTGACCGAAAAAAGAAAGAAGAACAAGGTGCTGGCGACCAAGGTATGATGTTTGGTTATGCAACCAACGAAACCGAAAATTATATGCCTTTAGCCTTAGATTTAGCTCATGGTATTTTATTAGAATTAGCTGTTCTTCGTAGAGAAAACAAACAAATAAAATATTTACGTCCAGATGCTAAATCTCAGGTCACCTTAGAATATAGTGATGATAATGTGCCTGTTCGTATAGATGCAATTGTTGTTTCTACACAACACGATGATTTTGATGCCGAACCTAAAATGTTAGCTAAAATTAAAAAAGACATCGTAGATATTCTAATACCTCGTGTAAAAAAGAAATATCCTAAATACGCTCATTTATTCAACAATAAAATCAGTTACCACATCAATCCAACAGGTAAATTTGTTATTGGTGGACCTCATGGAGATACTGGTTTAACTGGAAGAAAAATTATTGTGGATACTTATGGAGGTAAAGGTGCTCATGGTGGAGGAGCATTTTCTGGAAAAGATCCGAGTAAAGTTGACCGTTCTGCAGCTTATGCTACTCGTCACATTGCAAAAAATTTAGTTGCTGCTGGAGTTTGTTCCGAAGTTTTAGTTCAAGTTTCTTATGCAATTGGTGTTGCTCAACCAATGGGTATTTTTGTTGATACTTATGGTACTTCTAAAGTTAAAATGACTGATGGACAAATTGCCAAAAAAGTAGAAAAAATATTTGATATGCGTCCTTACTTTATTGAGCAACGTTTTAAATTACGTACTCCTATTTATAGTGAAACTGCTGCTTACGGACACATGGGTCGTAAAAACGAAGTTGTTACAAAAACGTTTAAAAGCCCCGATGGTAAAGAGAAAAAAGTAAAAGTTGAATTATTTACTTGGGAAAAATTGGATTATGTTGCCAAAGTGAAAAAAGAGTTTGCTTTAAAATAAGTCAGAAACCCGAAGAAGATACTTCTTCGGGCTTTTATTTTAAAACCGCAAATCTTAAAATTTCGACCGTTAAAATAAGTAATTAAAAAAAATTAATCATTGAATAATTTTTTTTGTAATTTGGCGACTTAATTCAACATAACAATTTAAAAACTAAAAAAATTTAGATAACAAACAATTAAATAAACTATGAAAAAGTTATTAGCACTATTAACAATTACAAGCGTTTTAAGCTTTGGTATGTTAAACAATTCGGTTTATGCTCAAGACGAGCCAGCAACTGAACAACCAGCAGTAGAAACTCCAGCTCCAGCAAAAACTGCTCCTGCAGAAGCACCAGCAGAAGTTGCTCCAGCAGATCAATCTTTTACTCAAGTAATTAAACAAAAATTTATTGAAGGTGGCCCTGAATTTATGGGTATTACCTTAATCTGTTTAATTTTAGGATTAGCAATTGTTATTGAAAGAATCATTTATTTAAACATGGCAACCACAAACTCTACTAAATTATTAAAAAACATTGAAGGTGCATTAAACTCAGGTGGTGTTGAAGCTGCAAAAGAAGTATGCAGAAATACAAGAGGACCTGTAGCTAGTATTTTTTATCAAGGGTTAGACAGAAGCCACGAAGGGATTGATATGGTTGAAAAATCAGTGGTTTCTTATGGTGGTGTTCAAATGGGCTTATTAGAAAAAGGAATGTCTTGGATTGCTTTATTTATTGCTCTTGGACCTATGTTAGGCTTCTTGGGTACGGTAATCGGTATGATTGGTGCTTTTGATGCTATTGCTGCCGCAGGAGACATTTCTCCAGCAGTTGTTGCTGATGGTATTAAAGTGGCATTATTAACAACCGTATTAGGATTAATTGTAGCCATGATTTTACAATTATTTTACAATTATTTGATTGCAAAAGTTGATGGAATTGTTAATGATATGGAAAATGCTTCCATCTCATTAATTGATTTATTAGTTAAACACGAACTATCAAAAAAATAATATCATGAATAACAAATTATATAGCATTTTACTGACAAGTCTTTTGGGATTGTCAGCTTTAATAAGTGTATTGTTTTTTTTAGAGGTGATTTCAGAGGGGATACTCATTACTTTGTGTTATGCATTTTTTGGTATTGCAACCATAACAGCAATTGCTTTTCCAATTGTTTTTATGGTACAAAATCCTAAAGGTGCTAAAAATGCCTTATTTGGAATTATTGCATTACTATTGGTTTTTGGATTAGGTTACGCATTATCAAGTAGTGAAGAATTTTTCACAGTAAATGGTGTAAAATTAGCTAATGCTTCAGCTTCTAGGTACTCTGAAGCTGGTTTAATAGCTTTTTATATTATTGGGGCAGCTTCTATTATAGCAGTTGTTTATGCTGAAGTAACTAAATTGTTTAAATAATTTAAAATGTCTAGAGAACTAACCGAAATAAATGCCGGCTCTATGGCCGATATTGCATTCTTACTTTTAATTTTCTTTTTGGTTACCACCACGATGGATACCGATACGGGGTTATTAAGACGACTACCTCCGCCACCAGAAGATATAAACGAGCTAGAAAAGATAGATATAAAGCAACGTAATATTTTTGAGGTTTTGGTAAATGCCAATGATCAATTGTTGGCTGCTGGAGATTATATTCCTGTAACTGAACTAAAAGAAAAAGTAAAGGAATTTATTAAAGGCGATCCAAATAATCCAGAAATGCCCGAGTATAAAAATGAAGATGTGCCTATTTTTGGAAATATTCCTGTTTCTAAACAGATTGTTTCTTTACAAAATGATAATGGCACAACGTATCAGATGTACATTAAGGTTCAAAATGAATTGATTGCTGCTTACCGGGAAGTAAGAAACGAAAGGGCATTAAAAGAATTTGGTAAAAGCTACGATGAATTAGTTAAGTTATCTGGA
This sequence comes from uncultured Vicingus sp., assembly GCA_964371285.1. Lineage (GTDB taxonomy): Bacteria > Bacteroidota > Bacteroidia > Flavobacteriales_E > Vicingaceae > Vicingus. The sequence continues at coordinate 8,180 of CAYJMI010000098.1, forward strand.
ACTTCCGAAACTATTAATAATCAAGCAGAAGCTATAAAAACCATTTATCCTCAACGTATTTCTGAGGCAGAACCTAAAGCTATAGGAGGAAACAAGTAATGTCGAAATTTAGAAAAGGTGGTAAAAAAAATTTACCTGCAATTTCAACTGCATCTTTGCCTGACATTGTATTCATGTTGTTGTTCTTTTTTATGGTTACTACAACAATGAGAACAACTTCTTTGAAAGTTCAAGTGGTAACACCAAGAGCAACTGAGGTTGAAAAAATGGAGAAAAAATCGCTAGTAAGCTACATTTATATTGGAGAACCCATTAAATCGTTACAAGGTGCCTTTGGTACAGCTCCACGTATTCAGTTAAACGATGTGTTTGCGACCAAAGAAGATTTGTTTCAGTTTGTTGAAATGGAAAAAGACAAAAGAGATGAAGCTGAACGTAATTTAATCACTTGGTCGTTGAAAGTAGATCAAGATACTAAAATGGGTATTGTAACTGAAGTAAAACAAGAAATGCGTAAAGTAAACGCCTTAAAAATAAATTATTCTTCTAAGAAAACGGATAAAATTGTAGATTAGATAATTATCGAAATAAAACAACAAAACCCACGGTTTAAACCGTGGGTTTTGTTGTTTTATAGTTTTATACAAACATTTTTTGGCTCGGTAAAAAAGTGTAAAGCTTCAAACCCACCTTCTCTTCCCACACCCGATTGTTTTACACCTCCAAAAGGAGTTCTTAAATCACGCAACAACCAAGTATTTACCCAAACTATTCCAACGTGTAAATTAGCTGCAACTCGATGTGCTTTTTTCAAGTTTTCTGTCCACACGCTGGAAGCTAATCCGTATTTTGTACTATTCGCCATCATCAATACTTCTTCTTCAGTTTCAAATGGCATAATCGTTACCACTGGTCCAAATATTTCTTCCTGATTGATTCTGCAATTAAAAGCCAAGCCCTCAATAATAGTCGGCTGTAGATAATATCCCTCAGAGAATTCCCCATCTAACAACACCCTATTTCCTCCACACAATATTTTTCCGCCTTCTTGTTTTGCTAATTCTACATAAGACAATACTTTTTCCAAATGTGGTTGTGAAACAACTGCACCAATATTCGTATTTTCATCAAAAGGATTTCCAATTTTTAGGTCTTTTACTTTGTCAACAAAAGCTTTTTTAAATTTTTCATAAATTCCTTTCTGAACAAAAATTCTCGAGCCACATAAACAAATTTGTCCTTGGTTTGCAAACGATGAATGAACGGTTGTCCGTAAAGCATCATCAAAATTACAATCATCGAAAATAATATTTGGGTTTTTACCACCCAATTCCAACGAAAGTTTTTTAAACATTGGACCAGCAGTAGATATGATTTGTTTTCCAGTTACAGTTCCTCCAGTAAATGAAATAACTGGAATATCTGGATGACTGGTAATTGCAGCTCCAACTTTATGCCCTAAACCATGTACAATATTCAACACCCCTTTCGGCAATCCAGCTTCCATACAAATTTCTGATAGCAAATACGCTGTCATTGGAGTTATTTCTGATGGTTTGGCGACAACTGTATTACCGGCAGCTAAGGCGGGTGCAATTTTCCAACTGAATAAATACAATGGTAAATTCCAAGGTGAAATACAACCGCACACGCCTATAGGTTCTCTTAATGTGTAATTAATAGCGGTATCTTCCATACTGTGCGATTCTGATGCGAAATGTAAAATAGCAGTAGCATAAAAATTAAAATTGCTTGCAGCACGAGGAATATCGACAGTCCTTGCTAACTTTAATGGTTTTCCATTATCAATAGATTCCGCTTCGGCAAGTTTTTCTAAATTTTCTTCAATTAAAAAAGCTATTTTTTGAAGAATCCTCGAACGTTTTTCTTTTGGAGTTTTACTCCATTCCGGAAAAGCAGCTAAGGCAGCTTGAGTAGCCAATTGCACATCGTTTTCATCAGAATCAGGAATAAGAGAATATACTTTTCCTATAGCTGGATTAATATTATCAATATAATTACCGCTAATTGGAGCAACCAGCTCTCCGTTGATATAATTTCTAATTTTTAACATTTTTTATTTTTCAAGAATTGAGGTAAAAATATTCATTTTTATACATTAAAAGCGTTAGATAATTGCCAGCCTAAAGCTTAATCCAATAATAACAAATAATATTGCCACTAGTGTTACCATAAAAATATGAACTGCTAACGAAGTTAAGTTTTTCTCTGATAAATTTGGAATTAATCTAAATCGGGCATCGAGAGCAAGTAATATTGTTATAATTAGCAAAGTCAACTTTATGCCTACGTGTGTTGAAATATGGTTGGAGAAAGAAAACCAATCTGAAACATTTGGTAACAAGGAATATGCTAAATAAATTCCCGTTATCACTTGAATAATTAAAGCAGGAATTCCAATTTTTTCAAAATTTTCTTCAAATTCGGTTAACGCCTGAATATTTTTTGTTTTTAAGATTTTTGGTAAAACAACAATTGCCAAAATTAAATGTCCGCCAGTCCAAACGGTTGCAGCTAAAACATGAAGAACTAAAAAGAAAGAATGCATAAATTTTATTTAGTTTTTGAAAAATCAAAGGTAATCTTTATTGTCAGATTTATTTTACATTTGCATTCTAGTCAACTTAAGTTGATGTCATAAAATGAAGAAAATCTTTTCTTGGATTTGGAAAATTTGCCTTAAAGGTTGTCTTTGGTTTTTAGCAATAAGTATAGTTTTAGTGATATTGTTTAGATGGATTCCCATCTATATTACTCCATTGATGGTTATTCGATGTGTAGAACAAAAAATGGATGGTAAAGCCATGAAATTAAAAAAGACATGGAAACCATTAGAAGAAATTTCGCCCGATTTACAATTGGCAGTAGTTTGTTCTGAAGACCAGAATTTTTTAAAACATCATGGTTTTGATTTTGGTGCTATCGAAAAAGCCTTAAAACATAATGAAAAAAGCAAGAAAAAACGTGGAGCAAGTACCATTAGCCAACAAACCGCTAAAAATGTTTTTTTGTGGCCTGGTAGAAGTTGGATAAGAAAAGGCTTTGAAGTCTATTTTACTTTTTTAATAGAAACGATATGGAGCAAACAACGCATCATGGAAGTTTACTTAAATATTGTTGAGCTTGGAAACGGAATATATGGTGCAGAGGCTGCTTCCCAAGAATTTTTTAATAAATCGGCTATTAAAATAAGCAAACAACAAGCAGCAACCCTAACCGTTGTATTGCCTAGTCCTTTAAGATATAATGCCAAACGACCAGGAAATTATTTAAATGGTAGAATAAGTTGGACGCTTCAACAAATGCGTTTTTGGGGTGGAAAATTGGATTACGACAAAGAAAAAAAGAAAGAAGAAAAGGTTAAGAAACGTAAAAAGAAAAAATGATGTGCAAATGTGGTGATTTGTGATTTACGATTTTTGATTGAAGACTGTGAACTGAAAACTATCTTTTATACAACGGTACAGCCGAACAAGCTTCTCCAAACATTATTGATTTGGCAACATCTTGTAAACGGTATGCAAAATCCAGTACAATAGCATCTGGTATAGGATATTTTCCACATCCTTTAACTACTACTCCTTTGTCTTGATAAATCGAAAAGTCGTGAGCATTAAAAATATTCTCAAAAATTGATTTTTCCAAATCAGATTTATTGCCCAAAACTACTTTCTTGGCGAACGGTTTTAAATGAGCAGCAATTAACATAAAAGCCCAAAGCGGAACAATAGCATCGGCAGAACAAGTAATGGCAACATATTTGTCTTGAAATTCACTCCAATTATTTTGTTTTACAAATGCTCGTAAATCCTTTTCAATTAAAACAAAACCTTCGTGAAGTAATTCCTTGATATCAAAAACCACACGCTCACCTTTTGGATAAAAATCGTCTAAACTAACCTGAATTAATCCACTATTTTCAACTCTATTTACAATATCGTTTTCCATGTTACCCTCAAAATTACTCACTTTAATTTATTAATTTTGTATCACAAATTTTTTAATATCATAAATTCAAACCCATGTCAGATACATTAACAACTCAAAGCTTTGGAATTAAAAGTGTTTTAGCAGAACTAGGAATAAAAGAAAATAATTTTGGTGCCAGTACTGGTTTAAAACATAAAATGACCAATGGTAAAAAAATTGAATCGTTTTCTCCGGTTGATGGAACATTAATTGGAAGTGTAAATGCTGCAACTGCTTCAGATTATGCTGCTGTAATGCAAACTGCCGAAGAGGCTTTTAAAGTTTGGAGATTAATGCCATCTCCAAAACGTGGTGAAATTGTTCGCCAGATGGGTGATGAATTACGTAAATTTAAAGAACCTCTAGGTAAATTGGTTTCTTACGAAATGGGAAAAAGCCTGCAAGAAGGTTTGGGAGAGGTTCAAGAGATGATAGATATTTGTGATTTTGCGGTAGGTTTATCTCGTCAATTGTACGGATTAACCA
>CAYJMI010000099.1:0-12641 GCA_964371285.1 uncultured Vicingus sp.
GGCCAAGCCCTTATATTCTTGTAAAAATAATTGAATAATTACTCGCATTTATTTTTGTATAATTTATCTCCGAACGCTTATACATCCGTTGTTTCTTCTCTCCTATCCTATTTAGTTCACCTAATGGATTTAGTTTTTTTAAATTCAATTTTATTTTATAATAGCCTTGCTCAAATACATAAATTAAAAAAGTACCCGAAAATTCCATCATTGTGTTAATTTTTAATAGTTCAAAGGAAAGACTATAATAAAAGAAACGAAATGATGATTGTTCTGATAAAACGTAAACATGTATCATTGTTAAAAAAGGGTTTTTATAGTCAATTTGTAAAACATTTATAACCACGCAACATGTTTAAAGATAGAATAGATGCAGGACAACAATTAGCTGTTGCTCTTCGGTATTATAAAAGAAAAAAAGAAGCTGTGGTAGTTGCACTTCCGAGAGGTGGAGTTATTTTGGGATACGCCATAGCCAACGAACTACACTTACCACTGGAAGTATTAATGGTAAAAAAAATTGGACATCCTACAAACCCTGAGTTTGCAATTGGTGCGGTTAGTTTAACAGGAAGTATTGTTGATGAATTTACTAGTGTGAACGAAACTTATATTGAGAAAGAAATAAAAAATATTCGGGAACTGCTTAAAAAAAGATACAAAATGTATTATGGAAACAAACCTCCGATCGAATTAAAAAACAAAACGGTTATTGTTGTTGATGATGGTGTTGCAACAGGTTCAACAATGATTGCGGCATTAGATTTAATTAAAAATGAACAACCAAAACACATTGTTGTTGCTGTTCCGGTTGGTCCTCCTGATACCATTAAAGAAATTGAAAATTTTTCGGATGAGACCATTTGTTTAGAAACCTACAGTCCTTTTTATTCTATAGGAATTTATTACAAAAATTTTACTCAGGTAACCGATGATGAGGTAAAACTATTATTATCCATGATAGACCATAATAATTTGGTCAATCATAAAAAATAAACACTCTTTTTTATACAGCTATTTTTCATTTCATCAAAATTTCAAAACAACATTAATGTTGTTACATCTTCATATTTTTCAATTCATTCTTCTTGTTTTTTTGTTGGTTTTTAGGATGATAAAAATCAACCGTATCAAAAACACAGGTTTCCGAAATTAAAATACCAGCTATATAATTTTGGCTATAATAAATAATAACAATTAAAAATAATATTAATTAAAAACAAAAATCATGAAAAAGATTACAATGTTTATGTTTGTTTGCTTAATAAGCATTACAAGCATATTTGCAACCGGAGGAGGTTGTCTTGATTGGAACGAATATGTCGATTTCAAGAACACAGGTGGAACAGATTATTATTTGCTCACCAAAGGCTGTGCTGAAAAAGCAGCCCAAACATATCATTATTCTGGACCTGGGAATATTACAGATGTAAAAATAATGGGTCAAACACCTAATGGACCAGGATGGTCTCATACAACTTATTTAAAAGTTGGTATTTATAATGTAGATGCTAACAACAGACCAACGTCCTTAATTGATTCAAAATTAATTGCCTGGTATTGGTGGTATACCGAAATGACGGCACATTTTGCTTATGGAGGAGTTCCTGTAAGTAATAATTTTGCTGTTTCAGTTGAACTTGTAAATCCTTGTTTTATTGGACAAGAGTTTAAAGTTAAATATACAGGCGATGGAGATGGAGGCGAAGAAGATCTTCCTTCAATTGCTGGTGCATGTGTTGGTGCAAACTGGTTAAGTTTATTACCTACAAAAGATGGTGATTTTTACATCATCCCACAAATGAATCACTATATTACCGCTAATTTTACTCCAAGTGCAACTTGTGGTGTAGCTAAATATCAAACTGTAGACTTTACCAACACAACGTTAATGACAACCGACAAAATGTTTAATACAATTACATTGTCTGGCTACACAGGAAGTGAAACACTTTATGATTGGGATTTTGGAGATGGAGGAACATCTACTTCAACAAATCCTTCTCATTCTTATGCTGCTGCAGGGGTATATACAGTAACATTAACATCAACAATTGATAAGTGGCCAATGGGGGGGTCTTTTTGTAGTGATACTAAAACCATGAAAATTTCAGTTGGTCTTGATGTTACTGGAACACCAACAAATTTAGCTTGTTATGGTGATCAAAGCGGATCTATCCAATTAACTGCTTCAGGCGGTGATAATACATGGTACAAATATAGTTTAAACGGAACTTCTTGGCAATCGTCTTCTACTTTTACTGGTTTATCTGCCGGAACTTATACTATTTATGTAAAAGATGCCATGTGTTGTGAAAAACAAGGTACATCAGTAACTATAACACAACCAAATCAAATTGTTATTGGTTCGCCTGTTAATATTACTTTAGCATCATGTGGAAATGCTGATGGAGCAATGTTAGTCTCAGCAACAGGAGGAACAGGTATATTAACCTATAGTATAGATGGTTCTACTTATCAATCATCAGGTAGTTTTAATGGTTTAACTGGAGGTACTTATACCTTATATGTTCAAGATGCCAATGGTTGTATGAAAACAAAATCAGTTGTAGTTGGCAATACAGTTTCTCCAACTTTAACACTGCAATCATATACAAATGTGAGTTGTAAAGGCGGTAATGATGGTACTATAACCATTTTTGGATCGGGAGGAACAGGTACTTTACAATACTCTATTGATGGGGCAACTTTTCAATCAAGTGGAAACTTTACAAATATTAGTGCTGGATCATATGCTCCAAGCGTAAAAGATGCAGCTGGATGTATTGGTACTTTAGCTTGTATAACTGTGTGTGGTGTAACAATTACTGAACCAGAAGTAATTACCTTTAGTTTGTCTCAATTGCCAGCTACATGTAATGGAAATAGTGATGGTGAAATAGATGTTGAGGCTGCAATAGGTGGTATTGGCACATTAACTTATAGTGTTGATGGGGTAAATTTTCAATCAGGCAGTCATTTTGAAGGCTTAGCTGGAGGTTTATATACCGTTTCTGTTAAAGATATTGCTGAATGTAGTGCTACTGATACAATTACTGTTGTTCAACCTAACGCAATTATTGCCTCAATAGTTTCTTCTTCGAATTTAACGTGTAATTTAAGTCAAGATGGAACGTTAAGTGTTACAGCTACAGGTGGTGATGGCAATTATTCGTTTAGCATTGATGGAATTAATTACTATCCTGCAGGCGATTTTAATAGTTTGGCTGCAGGAACATATACCGTTTATGTGAAAGACGGTAATAACTGTAAAGGAACTACAACAGTAACTATTACATTTACTCAACCAACTGCAATTATTGCTAATATAACAACAGGTAATTCTACTTGTGGCAATGCAAATGGAACTCTTTTAACCATTGCTGGTGGAGGTTCTGGGGCTGGTTACAGTTACAGTATTGATGGTGGTGCTACAGGCAATGGAACAGGAGCTTTTAGTGGCTTAGTTGACAGTACTTATGTAGTATTAGTAACTGATGGAAATGGTTGTCAAAATGTATTTACTGCAATTGTAACAGATTCTGATGGACCTGTTATTGCAAACAGTACATTTACTGATGTTACTTGTAATGGTGGAGATGATGGTACTATTACCATAACATCGGTTACAGGAGGTACAGGTACAATTATATATAGTGTTGATGGAGGAGCTTTTCAACTCTCCAACCAAATAACTGGTTTAGCTGCTGGACAACACACCGTAGTTGTTAGAGATGCCAATGGTTGTACTGGAGAAATTAGTGCCAGTTTAGCCGAACCTTCAGCTTTTACAATTTTATTAACACCAATCAATATTGGCTGTTATGGAAATAATAGTGGTGGTATTACTATAAGTGCCGCAGGAGGTGCAGGAACCTTAGCTTACAGTATTGATGGAATTAATTTTCAATCGCCAAATACATTCACCAACTTGGCTGCAGGTACATATAATGTAACTGTAAGAGACGCAGGAGGATGTACTGATTCTGAAACAACAACAATTACTCAACCTAGTGCAATTGTACTTTCTATAGGCACATTAAATGTTGATTGTAATGGAAACAATAGTGGAGCTATTTATGCAAGTGCTGTGGGTGGAACTGGAGTTATCCAATATAGTATAAATGGAGTTACTTATCAAAGCTCTGGTATTTTTACAAACCTTACAGCTGGTAACTATACCGTATTTGCAAGCGATGCAAGTAGTTGTGTTAAAGCTTATAATACTGTTATAAGTCAACCTAACGATTTAGTTTTATCAGCAATAGTAAAAGATGTATCTTGTGCTGGTGGTAATGATGGTGTAATTGATATTGCCATTACAGGAGGAACTCCACCTTACAAATTTTCTTGGCCTGAAGGTAAAACAAGTGAAGATATTTTTAACCTTGTGGCTGGTATTTATACTGTTTACGTAACAGATGCAAATGCTTGTACCGTTACAGGTGTTTTCACAGTGTCTGAACCTTTATTTCCAATAATTACTAATGGAGTTGTAGTTGATGCCACTGGTGCAACTACTCCAAACGGAAGTATTGATGCCACAGTAAATGGTGGTACTCCGCCATACGCTTACCAATGGAATCATGGACCAGTTTCTGAAGACATCTCTGGTTTATTACCAGGAGTGTATGTACTGGTAGTTACAGATAATAAAGGGTGTACCTTCACTACTGGGTTTGTTGTTGAATATTCTGTTGGTTTAGAAGATTTGTCTATTCAAAATGAGTTACGCATCTATCCTAACCCTGCTAAAGACATCATTAATGTAAATCTAGGAGTTAATCAATTAGCCGATAGAATTACACTGATTAATATAACAGGGCAAGTAATTTATGAAGCAACCCCAAACAGTAATAATTTTGAGGTTAATGTTAAATTCTATGATAAAGGTTTATACTTTATAAACATTTACATAGGTGAAGAAATTATTACTAAAAAAGTGGTCATTAATAGATAGTAGTTTAGTTAGTACAAAAGAGGAGTTGTCTTTATAGATAGCTCCTCTTTTACTTTTCTGCCTTTTTATAAAATTGTACCGATGATATATGTCATCGTTTTTTACTGATATTGCTCATCATAAGTTTTAAAAAAAAATGGCTACTTTGTTTATTCATTTATTCAACTTTTTTTAAATTATGGATGCTAGGCAACACCTATATTACGCACTAGGAATAATGGCTTATGCAGTGGCTAAGGCAGATGGTAAAGTGCAAAATGAAGAACGCCAAATGATACACAAAATAGTTGTTAAAGAATCAGGACACGAAATTGATTTCGACTATGCAGAAATTATTTTTAGCATTTTGCAAAAAGAAAAACAAGGAGCGAGTGAAGTCTATCAATGGGCAATGAATGCTTTTAACTTGGGTAAACATCATTTAACTCCTGAAATGAAAGAACAATTTATTGCCATTATTAAACAAATTGCAGAAGCCTACCCTCCAAAAACTATCGAAGAAATTAAATTGATTGATAAAATTTCGCGAAATATTTGGTTGTTATAATAATAACGATGAGCATTAAACAAACATCAACAATACAAAAAAAAGAAACCTCTAAAGTTTTTATAGAAAAAGAAGTTGCTGAATTGTTGAAAAAACTAAGTACGCACCAATCAGAACTAGAGACTCAAAATGAAGAATTGCGTACCATGCAACAAAAGTTAGAAGAAGCACGTGACCAGTACACCAACCTGTTTGAATTTGCTCCTGTGGGTTATTTTATTTTTGATTTAAAAGGGACTATATTAAATGTTAATCTTACCGGAAGCGGTATGCTGAATAGTGAAAGGACACGTGTTAAAGGAAAATCGTTTACAGCATTTTTGGCAAATAACAACGATAATTATATATTCTTTAAACATTTACGGGAAGTTTTTAAAACAGAAGTACTTCATTCTTGCCAAGTGGAATTAAAACGTAAAGGATATATGCCATTTCCTGCACATTTGGATACCATAGCCGAAGTAGATGAAAATACAGGAGAAACTCAATTTCGGTCAACCGTGCGTGACCTTAGTGGTGAAAAAAAAACAGAAAAACTGCAAGTATTAAACGAAGAATTGAGATTAGAGAAAGAAAAAGTTCAACAATACCTACAGTTTTCGGGTGTTTTTTTTATGACACTCGATAAGGATGGAATAATAACCATGATAAATAAAACAGGATGTGAGATTTTACAATATGCTTGTGATGCTAAAAACTGTAAATTAAAATTACATGAAAACGAAACTTGCCAAATAGAAGGATTAAACTGGTTTGATAATTTTATTCCAAAAGAAGACTTAAACGAAGCGAAACAAGAATTTAAACAATTGTTATCAGGCAAATATCGTAACGGCATTCGGTCAACCAATTATATTATTACCCAAAATAGAGAAAAACGGTTAATATCATGGAACAGTGTTGTTATTAAAGATAAAGAAGGAAATATATGTAATATTTTAAAATCCGGTGAAGATGTTACAGAGCAAAAACGTTCAGAAAAGGCATTAAAAGAAAGCGAAAAAATGTTTAGAACACTTTTCGAAACGGCTACAGAATCGATTATTATTATTAACTACAAAGGAGTAATAGTAAAAGTAAATCCTATTACACTAAAATTGTTCGGCTACAAAAAAGATGAATTGATTGGACAACAAATTGAAATATTGGTTCCTAAACGGTTAAAATCAAAACATCCCGGTTATCGAAAAGAATACTTAAAAAATCCTAAACCCATTTCTATGGGTGATGATAGAGATGTATTTGCACTTAAAAAAGATGAGTCGGAATTTCCTGTTAACATTAGTTTAAGTACTATCCGAGTCGAAAACGAACCATTAGTGATGGCTTTGGTTACAGACATTACCGAACGAAAACAAGCAAAAGAAAAACTGGAAACCCTTAACCTTGAATTAGAACAAAAAGTTATTAAAAGAACCAGAGCCTTGTGGGAAAGCCAACAAATGTACAAGCTGATTGCCCGTAATTTCCCTAACGGAGTAATTAATGTATTCGATAAAAACCTCAATTATGTATTTGTTGACGGTATGGAAATGTTTAACAAAGGAATTACAGGTGAAATGCTTATTGGTACCAGTTTTTTAAAACGGGTAAATCCTTTAATCAGGAAAGAACTTAAAGAAAATTTAATGAACGTTTTTAAAGGTCATAACATGACTTTCGAATCGAAAATAGAAGATAAAATATACATGATAAATGCCGTTGGATTGCACGATGTAGATAATAACATCAGTCAAATATTAATGGTTACACAAAATATTACCGACTTAAAAAAGGCAGAAAATCAAATAAAAAAATCATTAGAAAAAGAACGTCAACTCAACGAATTAAAAACACGGTTTGTTTCCATCGCTTCTCATGAATTTAGAACACCATTAACAACCATTATGAATTCGGCATCGTTACTTTCAAAATACATCGAAAGTGGAGAATCTCCTGATAAACAACAAAACCACATCAATAGAGTAAAAAAATCTGTTCATAACCTTACCAATATTTTAAACGATTTCCTTTCGTTAGACAAACTGGATGGTGGGCATGTAGAATTACAATTATCCGAATTAAATCTTCCCGAGTTTTTCCAAGAAATAATTAACTCTTTAGAAGTAATTACCAAAAAAGGGCAGCAGATAATTTTTGCATACAGTGGCGAAGAAAATGTAGTAGCCGACAAACAAGCACTAACTAATATTTATAACAATTTGCTTTCCAACGCCATTAAATATTCGGGAGAAAACTCCAACATAGAATTTAAAGTAAATGTGGAAGATGAAATTTTGGCAACCTCTATCAAAGACGAAGGAATAGGAATATTAAAAGAAGATCAAGACAAAGTTTTTGAACGGTTTTTCAGGACAAAAGACGCACTGGAAACTCAAGGTACCGGATTAGGTTTAAATATTGTCAAAAAATATGTTGAGGTATCTAACGGAATGATTGATTTTGAAAGCAGGTACCGAAAAGGAACAACCTTTAAAGTACGATTACCCATAAAAATTGGTGCTTCAGTAGAACTCGAAGAGTAAAAAAAATAAAAATAAAAAGTCATGAAAAAAATAGTTTTAATAGAAGACGAAAAAGACATCAGAGATACCACTTCTGAAATTCTTGAATTAGCTAATTATAAAGTATATACTGCCGAAAATGGTATGAAAGGAGTAAAATTGGTGAAAGAAAAGAGTCCCGACCTCGTTATTTGCGACATAATGATGCCTAATTTGGATGGGTATGGTGTATTAAATATTTTGAGTAAAGACCCCGAAACTTCCCATATTCCATTTATATTTTTAACGGCAAAAGCCGAAAATAGTGATATAAGAAAGGGAATGAACCTTGGTGCTGATGATTACATTACCAAACCTTTTGACGAAAATGGCTTGTTAGAATGTGTAGAAATTAGGCTAAAAAGAAGCGAACTGATGAAAAAAGGATTTAAACCAGATCTCGAAGGTTTAAATGAATTTATTGATGTAGCAAGAGGAATTGATGAATTAAGTAATCTCTCAAAAAACCGAAAAATAAAAAAATATGATAAAAAAGAAGTTATTTTTAGAGAAGATGATTATGCTAATAACCTCTATTTTATTATAAAAGGAAAAGTAAAATGTGCAAAAACAGACTATTTTGGTAAAGACTTTTTGAATGATATGTATGGTAAAGGAGATTTTATTGGATACATGACCCTGTTTGAAAATGGAGAATATCATGAAACAGCTACCGCCATGGAAACTACCGAAGTAGCCGTAATACCTAAACAAGATTTTTTAACATTGATACAAAAAAACCGGGATGTTGCAGCCACATTTATAAAAATGCTTTCGAACAATGTGGTGGAAAAAGAAAAACGACTACTTCAAGTTGCCTACGCTCCACTCAGAGAACGTTTGGCAGAAGCAATTCTCAATTTAAAGGAAAAAGGTCACTTTCATGATAATACTACACAAACCATGGAGATTTCACGGTTAGATTTAGCCAACATTGTAGGAACTGCAAAAGAATCGTTAATTAGAACATTATCCGAATTAAAGAAAGAAGGGTTGGTTGATAGCAACGGGCAAGAAATAAAAATTTTAAATGAAGCTGGTTTAAAAAAAGTATTTGCCGGTTAGTGTTAAGCCACTGATAAAGTTCATTGTAAGATACTAATTATTGTTAGTATGATATCCGCATTATAATATTTACTTTATATAAAATATGTTAACGTTTTTATATAAAGCAAGATGCAGAACATTTTATACACCACCGATTTTTCTAAAAATGCCGAAAACGCATTGCCGTTTGCCATTCATTTAATTAAAAAGCTAAAGGGAAAACTCTATTTACTACATACCTACGAACATCCCATGATATCTTTGGAGGAAGTGTTTTCTTTTGATAAAAAAATTGAATACATCGACAAAATAGTAAACGGCGTTCGGTTAAAAGCCCATCATAAGCTAAATCAAATCATCAATAACTATGGGCTTTCAAATATTGAGCACAGAGCTCTTCTCAGAAAAGGGAATATTAAAAAAGAGGTTCAAAAAGCAATAAAAAATAACGATATTGATTTAGTGGTAATGGGTACCAAAGGAGAAACAGCCGAAAAGGGATGGTTTATGGGAAGTACCACAAAAAATATTATTCAACATATCAATTGTCCGGTATTTGCTATTCCAAAATCAGCTCAATTTAACAAAATTTCAAAAATAGTTTATTTAAACAATTTAAAATACGACGAAACCAATATTATCAACCGTATTGTTGACTTTGCCAAGATGTACAATGCCGATATAGTTATTTTACACCTGATGATAAACAACAATAAATCTAATGTACTTGAAAAACAGAAAATAGAGCAACTAAAAAAGATAATCAACAACGTGGTTTATCCAAAAATTTGTTACAAAGAAATAGTAACTAAAAATATCATTGACGGAATTAATGAGTACATAGAAAAAAATGAACCAAATGTTATTGCCATGACAACTTACACCACTACTCTATTCGACAAATTATTTCATAAAAGCCTTACTAAACAAGTATTACTTCATACTCAAATTCCATTATTGGCTTTTAATGGAAATTTACTTTAAAAATTTTGTAAGTGTTTAAAAGTTTCCATAAGCATAACCCGTTGGGTGTAATTAACTAAAATGTCAGTTCGAGTTTTTTTTGTCTAATGAAATGAAGCAAAAAAAGTATCGAGAACAATATTTTAACAAAAATTTATCTGTTTTCGATACAATTTTCTACCGAAAATTACTCAAACTGACAAATTTATTGTTAAAAACTAATTACACCCAACAGGTTAAACATAACAAAAATCAATAAATACACTGTCTATTGTTCTATGGAGTCTAATTATATAGGGCTACTTTTGAATTAAATTATGAATAAAACAAATTATTATGGAAAGAATAACCAACTTAAAAGGGTTACTGATAGAACAAATCAGAGAACTTTACAATGGCGAACAACAACAAGTATATTTTTTAACAAATGTATTGAAACAAACTGAGCATAAGGAGTTGAAGTCGATAATACAAAATCATATAAAAGAAACCCAGGAGCAAATAAAACGGTTTAAAAACATACTAAACCTGTTATTTATTTCTCCAATTAGTGAACATTCGGAAATTATGAAAGGAATGATTAATGAAGCCAACGATTTGATTGACAGAAGTGCTTCGCCTAAAATAAAAGATGTGGTTATTATTTCAAGTATTCAATACATGAAACATTTCGAAATTGCAGGTTATGGTTCTGCGTATGCTTATGCCGAAGAATTAGGGCGAATGGACATTGCCGACCAATTACACATTTCTTTATCGGAAGAAAAAGAGGCAAACAACCTGCTTTCTGATATCGCATTGGACGAAATAAACCCAAAAGCAAAGACTCCTAAACTGGTGTAAAGCTTTCAATTTATACATTAAAAAATGGTTAACGAATACGCTAACCATTTTTTAATTGAATTATTAATCCACCTATAAAATCAATATTTCTTTCCTTTTATCTTTAGCTGCATTGTCATTAATGTGATAAAGCATGATACTTAGAATTCCGTTTTTAAATGATGCTTTAATCTTATTTTTATCGGTAAACTTCCCCAATTGAAAAGAATGTTCAAAGCCGGTTACATCGTGTTCTTTTAAAATGTATTTCGAATTTATTTCGTTATCATCTTCTTTTTCTCCTTTTATGATTAACACATCATTATCTATAAATAAAGAAATCTGCTCTTTTTTATATCCCGATAATGGAACTTCCAGCATATAACCATCGTCAAGTTTATTAATGTTAACAGGAGCTCTTTTTATCTTTTTTGTTATCCGATTGTCTCTGTATGGATCTCGTCCCAAAAAAAAATCATGATTAATCAACGGACTCCAGTAATTATTAAATCTGTTTCCGAAACTCATTCGGTGTATTTGTGGCAATTTCATTAATTCCATTGGTATCAAATTTAGTTCTACTTAGTATTTAAACTGCTTGTAAATGGTATCGTTTATTGTCTTCAATTGCTTCAATAATAAAAGATGTTTCCAATTTTATCATTGTAAAATTCATTTTAAATTCATAAAAATTACTTTCAATTATTTTGTTTTCATCTCTTAAACCTTGATTATCTATAATAAAAGTACTCATCACCAATCTCTCCAATTTTAATAAATGTTCATCTATCTGATTAACAATTTTTTGATTTTGAACAATTGCTTTTGATATTTTTTTGGAGATTTCATGCATGTTTATAATGCTAACATCTCTTATCAGCCAATCAAAATTTTCATGTAGCTGATTTCTTAAAAAACGCAAGTCGTAATGGTAAGCATCCATACTCGATTTCCACTCGTCAGCATTTAAGTACAACTCTTCCCAACTAGCATTAGTTGAATCGTTTATCATATCTAATATTTTTGCTCCATGGTTGTTTACACTAAACTATCCGCAGTTATTTTTTTAACATTCGACCATTCTAAATGTGTGCCTTCGGTATGTAATATTTTTTCGGCTTTTTTTATGTCTTCCAACGAACCATGAATGACCAGCATAAACATGCCTAGTCTGAGGTGTTCTTCATATCTGACAACTAAATCCTCATTTATTCCGAGTCGTAATAATATTGAAGTTATTCCTCCGGCAATTAAACCGAAATCAAACCCGGCAATTAAACCAACCAAAGCTCCTGCCCCATATAAAAAACCAAAACCTGGTATCAAAAACAAACCTATTCCGGTTAATAATCCTGCTATTGAACCTGCACCGGTTCCGATAAGTACTGGAGCATTTTTTACAGTATCTAACGACATCACATGCAAATCGTCTTCAATAATTTCTGCTTTTGCAACAAGAGAAATTTGATTTAAAGGAAAACCAAATTTATGTAATGCCTTTATTGCATTTATTGCTTTTTGTTGCGAATCATATATGGCGACTTGTGAATCCATGGTTTTGTATCTTATAAATTATTAATATGACCATTGTCTATTTTGTACAATAAAATATAGTACTAACAGTGTGTAAAGTAAATTTATTTTTAACTTGAAAACGATAACACGTGTTTCCTGTAACCAAAGACTTTGGTTACTATTTTAACGTGAGTTCGATATAACAAAACGATGTCAGTTTGAGTGAAAATCTGCAAGATTTTAG
>CAYJMI010000100.1:0-12485 GCA_964371285.1 uncultured Vicingus sp.
CCAATAAGCAGCATCGGCTTTGTGCCCTGCGGGCAAAACTGCTCCACGGTCTTTTAATGAAATACCAATTATTTTTCCTTTAAAATGGGTGGACAACTTAAGTTCGTCGGTAATGGTTGTGCCTAACATTCTTGAAGGCGACATTAATCCAGCTGCTGATTCGCTTCCAATGGTTTTTACGGTAACATCTTCGGCACAATAAACATACTTCTTAAATTTTTTGTCGTACCAATCGTTAGCAATTATTCCATGATTTTCAGGAGTTGTACCAGTATAAATAGAAGCATGACCTGGCCCAGTATAAGTAGGCATATAATTAAATTGAGTATTTTTACAGTTAAAACCTCCAGCGATTATTTTTTTAAAACCATCATGACCAAACTTATTCCAATAACGGCTTAAATAATCGTAACGCATTTGGTCAATCACAATCCCAACCACAATTTTAGGCTGTTTTTGCTGACTAAATGCATTAAAACCAACAATTAATAATAGAATAATTAAAGATTTTTTATTCATATTTTTTTATTTTAAGGTAATTACGAGTGCTACACAGTTCATGAAGCTTGATTTTTTAAGAGTATAAAAATTAAGCCTACACCAACAGCTATACTTAATACAATATTAATTATAGCAATTGTATAATGTCCTGTTTTTAATAACGAAAAAGTTTCGAAACTAAAGGTTGAAAAAGTACTAAAACCTCCGCAAATTCCGGTTATTAAAAAAAGTCGCATAATTTCTGAGTCAACCATTTTTTTGATAAACAACACGGTAAAAATTAAAATAATACAGCTCAATATGTTTGAGATAAATGTTGCTAGAGGGAAATTTCCAGAATAAAAAGATAGGGTTAATTTAGAAATTCCATAACGCAACAAACTTCCTAACCCACCCCCGAAAAAAACTGCAAAAATGTTAATCATATCTTTAGTTTTAGATTAAAATAGTTGTTGACATATCGCAATGTAGTCCAAATTAAAAAACCTATCAAACTACCCAATAAAGCTCCACCCAACACATCACCTGGGTAATGTACACCAACATAAATTCTGCTGTAAGTAACTATTGCCGCCCAACACAGCATAAAATACAACATCCATGCAACATGTTTTTTAAAGATAAACCCAATAAAAATTGCCAATGCAAAAGTGTTGGAAGCGTGCGACGATACAAATCCATATTTTCCGCCACAAGTCCCATTTATAGTGTGAACCAAATCGGCAATTTCGGGGTTGTGGCATGGGCGTAATCGCATAAAAACATCTTTAAACAAGAGTACAGAAAATTGATCGGAAAAAATAATAACCAAAGCAATAAAAGGAGCTAAAATAAAGCCTTTCCATTGAAATTTTGTAAAAACCAAAACAGCTAAAATAATATAAAATGGTATCCAACTGTAACGTTCGGTAATCCATTGAAAAACGATATCAAAAAATGGAGAATGTATTCCATTTAAGAAAAGAAACAATTGTGTATCGATATGGTTTAAGGTTGAAAGAATAATTACTTGAGTAAATACTCAAACAAAAGTAATGATTTGTTATAAATACTCAGGAGATTAATGAGTTTAAAATGCTTTCAACCACCCAATAGCTTCTTCTTCCGTTTTAAACATTTTTATAGGACTCGCAGGCTTGTAGAGGTAATTAAACGTGTGAACCAAAAAACGAATCATGGTATTTTCTTCTTTTATTGCACAAGCAGAAATACAAGAAGGAAGTTTGGCAGCAATCATATTTTTTTCTTCATCATTCAATTGAATGTGATTTATAGTAGCTACAAACAATGGAGATGGTTTGTTTTCGGTTAACGTAATTATGGTAACATAAAGAGTTTCAATGCGGTTTATACTTAATCCATCCAAAGCGTTATTTCCCCAAAACTCAACAATACCATCTTCTCTAAGTCGCATTTCTGCAAAGTCAAGATTTATTGTCTTAAGTATTTTTACACTTAGGAGAGGCATGGAATAAAGAAAAAGTTAATATTTTATGTTGATGCTGTATTTTACTATAAAACTTGGAATAAGTTACAACAACTAATAAATAAATGCAACCAAGAACTTCTTACCTTTGGATTTTTAAAAAAGTAAAAAAGATGAGTAAAATAAAAATTACCGTAATTGGCACAGGAAACTTAGGTTCTTCGTTGGTAAAAGGGTTAGTTGATAGTGGAAAATACAAACCTGAACAATTTACATTAACTCGAAGAAACATACTAAAACTTGACTCTTTAAAGGAGCAAGGTTACCATGTAAATGCTAATAATGTTGAAGCTATTAAAAATTCAGACCTCATTTTTTTAGCGGTTTTGCCACAAAAAATAAACACAGTTTTAGAAGAGTTAAAAGGAAAGCTAAAGCCAAACCAATTGATAGTTTCGTTGGTTACAGGAATAAAAGTAAGCGAAATAGAGGTAATTATTGGCAACAAAACATCAATAATAAGAGCTATGCCCAATACTGCCATTTCAATTCGCGAATCAATGACTTGTATTGCTACAACTTCTTCAAACCAAAAACACATTCCTCAGGTAGTTGAAATGTTTGAACTTGTAGGTGAAACTGCTGTTATAAACGAAGAACAAATGACTTCAGCAACAGCTTTATGTGCTTGTGGTATTGCTTTTTTCTTGCGTGCCATTCGTGCTGCTTCACAAGGAGGAAATGAAATAGATTTTCATGCAAGCGAAGCATTAAAAATGGCTGCTCAAACTGCTAAGGGTGCTGCAAGTTTATTAATTGCCAACAACTCACATCCTGAAGATGAAATTGATAAGGTTACCTCTCCAAAAGGGTGTACCATTGCAGGATTAAACGAAATGGAACACAACGGTTTTAGCTCCTCATTTATCAAAGGAATTACAGTTTCAGCAAAACAAGCCAAAGAGTTGTACAACGAAAAAAAATAAAACAATTCACCAGAAATGTCCACTCTAAATTACATTCAAAAATTTTTCTCTATCAATTTTAGAAAAATACCTGAAAGGCATCGGATTTTAATTTTAGCCTTATTAGTGGGGCTACTTTCTGGATTAGCAGCTGTAATTATTAAAAATACGGTTCACTTTACTAAAAGTATTCTTACTTGGAGTTTTGTTAAAGAATATGGAAATTACTTGTATTTTTTATACCCTTTTATTGGACTGTACCTAACCATGTTGTTTGTAAAACACGTGATTAAAACACCCATTGGTCATGGGGTTCCAAATGTGTTGTACGCCATTTCTAAAAACAAGAGTATCATTAAGGCAAAAAGTATGTTTGCATCTATTGTGGCAAGCTCGTTAACTGTTGGTTTTGGTGGCTCGGTAGGATTAGAAGGTCCAACAGTTTCTACCGCAAGTTCAGTTGGGAGCAACATAGGACAGTTTTTTAAACAAAATTATAAAACCACTACTTTATTGGTTGGTTGTGGTGCTGCAGGTGCCATGTCGGGTATTTTTAATGCACCTATTGCAGCGTTAGTTTTTGTGTTGGAGGTTTTTATGTTCGATTTAACCCTAACTTCCATGATTCCTTTTTTGGCAGCATCGGTTGCCGCAGCTTTAAGCTCTCGAATGATGTTGGGCAACAATGTACTTTTTGACATCAGAATTCACGATGTTTTTCAACCTGAAAATGTGCCGTTTTATATTGTATTAGGGCTTTTTACAGGATTGATTTCTGCATATTTTAATAAACTCTTTACCGTTATTGAAGAGTTTTTTGAACGCATAAAATCAAAAAAAAACAGACTTATTTTTGGTGGAATTGTATTGGGGATTTTAATATTTTTTGTCCCTCCTCTATATGGCGAAGGTTTTGAAACCATTATTGCCTTACTAAACAATAAACCGGAAGAAATTTTTAACAACAGCATGTTTTACGACCAGCGTGAAAACATTGTATTGGTATTGGCTTTATTGGCAGGAATTATTGTTTTAAAAGTTATTGCTACTTCATTTACTTTTGGAGCAGGAGGAATAGGTGGTGTTTTTGCCCCTTCATTATTTATGGGGGCCACCAGCGGATTTGTTTTCGCGAAAGCCATCAACCATTTTGGTGGATTTTCTTTATCCCTAACTAATTTTTCGTTGGTAGGTATGGCTGGTTTAATTGCAGGGGTTTTACATGCACCACTTACCGCCCTCTTTTTAATTGCCGAAATTACCAAAGGTTATGAGTTGATTATTCCTTTAATGATAACGGCAGCCATTTCGTATTTAACTTCTAAATATTTTGTAAAACATTCAGTTTATACTCACCAATTAGCAAAACGTGGAGAACTATTAACTAGAAACAAAGACAAAGCTATTTTAACATTGATGAACTTAAACGATGAAATTGAAAATGATTTTACCAACATGAATCCAAAGCAAACATTGGGCGATTTAGTAAAGGTTGTTTCAACATCATCACGAAATTTATTTCCAGTAGTTGACGAAAAAGGTGTTTTACAAGGGGTAATTACTTTAGATGATTTTCGTGAAATTATGTTTAAGCCAGAACTGTACGATACCATTACCGTAGAATCGCTCATGACTTTACCTTCCGGTTATATTTTCTTATCTGACAGCATGGATGCAGTAATGGAAAAATTTACACAATCAAACGCATGGAATTTGCCTGTTATTGATGGCAACAAATACATTGGTTTTGTATCAAAAGCAAAATTATTTAACGCTTATCGAAAAGAACTTTTGCATTTTTCTGAAGAATAATATACTTTTAATGCATGAGAACGTATCAAACACAAATAGAAAACCAACAGTTTGTTTGCGAAAATTTGATAACCACAAAAACTGCTGTGGTAAAAACGTTTTTAAATCAAAAATTAATTTCGGTTACTAAATATGGAGTTATTGATGTTAACGAAATTTACCAAAAAATAATAGACCAACAACCTGTTGATTTGTCGTTTGGATACCTGCAAAATTTTTCTATTCAAAACTTAAAAAAACTCAATAACCTTAATGAAACCATTGTGGTTTCATTACAAAAATTTAAAGCAAAAAACGCTTTTTTTGAAACCGAAAATACAATAGATTTTTCTAAAGTTAAATTTACTGGAGGAGCTGATTTTAGCGATAGTATTTTTTCTAATGGTGAATTATCATTTTACAGTTCAAAATTTGAAGATGGAAATGTAAAATTCAAACAAACTTATTTTGGTTCAGATAGCGTAAATTTTCAGTACGCTAAATTTGGAAAAGGGGAAGTTAATTTTATCAATGCTTGTTTTAATGGTGAATTAGTTTCTTTTGTGAACACTTCTTTTGATGATGGAAACATATCGTTTAAAAATGTAGATTTTAATCAAAGTAAAATAACCTTTCATTTTGCAAAATTTGGTGAAGGTGATAAAAGTTTTGAAAACGCCATTTTTGGTGACCACGGATGTGATTTTAGAAAAGTAGAATTTGGGTCTGGAAAAATAGATTTTAGAAAAGCTATTTTTGGAAATGGTGATGTTGTTTTTGATGAATCTGAAATTATTTCAGGCAAACTAATTTTTAGATTAGCAAATTTTGGCATAGGCTTAAAATCATTTAAAAATGTAGATTTTGGAAAAGCTGATGTTTTATTTGAAAATGTGAATTTTGGAAGCGGTATTGTTAATTTTGCTCAAAGCAAATCCCGTAGCTTATCTTTTAAAGGCTCACATTTAAACGTGTATTTAGATTTAAAAGTTAACGAATGTGAAAGTGTTGATTTAACTGACACCGTAATTCGTGATATTGTTGACTTAAAACCATCTACCTCTAAAGTTAATATACATAAACTTTTCTTAGTTGGCACAAGAAATTTAGGTAGAATTATAGTAAATTGGGAGCTAAACGACGTAAAAAATTTGATTAAAAACCAATCAGATTCAACACTTTTACAAAAAGCAGAGCAATTTAATATTTTTAAAGAAAATTTTCATCTTAACGGACAATACAAAGAAGAGGACATGGCGTATGTTCAGTTTAAACGATTTGAACATCGAGAAGAAGTAAACGATGTTAAAACGAAAGGTGGAAAAGAATACCTAAAAGCTCCGTTTTTATTTTTCAGATGGCTTATTTTTGATAAAATGGGTCTTTTTGCAACAAGTCCTTTAAGGGTACTCTTTAGCATGTTGGTAGTTTATGTGTGTTTTAGTTTACTCTATTTTGTGATTGGATTTTTTCATGTTGGAGATATTGTCAATTCAGTTGGAGCAACCGATAATTTATCATTTTTACAAACCTGTTTTTACCACAGTGCCATCACATTTTTAACCATTGGCTATGGCGATTATTATCCCATTGGTTATGAGCGAGGAATTTCAATTATTGAAGGTTGGTCAGGTGTTTTTTTAATGAGTTATTTTACGGTAGCATTTGTACGTCGAATTTTACGTTAAAATAAAGCAAATAGGAATATTTAGAAACCTAATACCTTAATTTTTTTCAGTCACTAATGTTTTATTTTAATTATTTTTACTCCAAACAAAACAACAAACTCTAGTGAAAATTTTAGGCATTATTCCTGCACGTTTTGGTTCAACGAGGTTTCCTGGAAAACCTTTGGTAGATATTGATGGAAAAACCATGATACAACGTGTTTATGAACAAGCAAAAAATTGTTCAACGTTAACAGATGTAATTGTTGCCACCGACGACCAACGAATTTTTAATGAAGTAACTCGATTTGGCGGAAAAGTAGTAATAACATCAACAATGCATCAAAGCGGTACCGACCGTTGTGCAGAAGTAGTGAGTAAATTAACCACGCCATACGAAATCATTATTAACATTCAAGGTGACGAACCCTTTATCGACCCAAAACAGATTACACAATTGTGCAATTGTTTTTTGGATAAAAAAACTCAAATTGCTACTTTGGTAAAAAGTATTACTGAGCAGTCAGATTTATTTAATGAAAACAAGGTTAAAGTAACCTTTAGTAAAAATCATTTTGCGATTTATTTTAGTAGAAATGCTATTCCATTTTTTAGAGGAGAGGCTAATGAAGATTGGCTAAAAAAACATACATATTATAAACACATCGGTATTTATGGTTACAGAACCCAAATATTGAAAGAAATTACACTCCTAAAACCATCAACGTTAGAATTGGCTGAAGGTTTAGAACAATTACGATGGCTCGAAAACGGCTACAACATTAAAATTGCTGAAACTGAATTGGAAGCCATTTCTATTGACACTCCTGAAGATGTGGCGAAACTGAAGTAGCCCCTGTTAATCATTATTTGTTAATCGTAAATCCAAAATCTCTAATTTCCAATTTCTAATAACCCATGAAAAACCTTACACCACAAGAAATTGCCTTACGACTATCTCTAATTGTAGCGTTTACTGTAACTACAATTGTTTTTCTATCCGAATATTTTTCTGAATCTATTCACTTTCTTTCTTTGTTTCTAGTATTTTCATCTTCTTTAATAATTTCTTATTTTGGATTTCTGATAACAATCGAGCAATTTATTTATAAAAAAATTAAGCTGATTTATAGAACCATTCATACCTTAAAACTTAAAAAAGATGATTTTTTAGCTGAGTTTAGTTTAGATAAAGACATTATTAGCCAAGTTAGTGAAGAGGTTATGGATTGGGATAAAAAAAACAAATTAGAAATTGAGCGACTACAGGACATGGAGTCGTACCGAAGAGAGTTTGTTGGAAATGTATCGCACGAACTTAAAACTCCCATTTTTAGTATTCAAGGGTATTTATTAACCCTACTAGAAGGTGGAATTTATGACGAAAAAATAAACCTTGACTACCTCGAAAGAGCTAATAAAAGTGTAGATAGAATGATTGCATTAATTGAAGATTTGGATGTAATAAGTAAGTTAGAATCAGGGGTTATCGAAATGAACATCATTAAGTTCAACATCATTGATTTAACAAAAGAAGTCATTTCATCATTAGACCTCAAAATAAAAGAGAAAAACGCTATCGTTACCATACAAAACAACCTTAATAAACCAGTTTGGGTTATGGCTGATACCGAAAAAATAAGTCAGGTATTGTCAAATCTTATTGTAAATGCTATTAAGTATGGCAAAGAAAATGGCGAGATTATAGTTAAAATTTTCGATTTAGATGAAAACATTTTAATTGAAGTAGCTGATAACGGACAAGGTATCGAAGAAAAACATCACAAACGATTGTTTGAGCGGTTTTACCGAACCGACAGAGGAAGAGCAAGAGATGCAGGAGGTACAGGTTTAGGATTGGCAATTGTAAAACACATTATCGAGGCACATCATCAAACCATTAATTTAAGAAGCACGGTTGATGTTGGCTCAACGTTTTCGTTTACCCTTCAAAAAGCAAAACAATAAAACAAATTTTAACTACTTTTGATTAACGAATAAACAACCTATTTTATAGTTCCATTTTATGAACCTAAATATTTTTAATAGCGGCGATAAAAGCTCTTTTGCTAAAAAAAGCAGAAGCATGGCTAAAGTGTTAGCATTAGGAGCTGGGTCTTTGGCCGTAGTGTTCAGTTTATTTATCTGTTTTTATTTTACTTCGAGCAACTTTATTATAGGGCTTTCTATTTTTTTGCCCTTCATTTATTTTGCAGAATATCTGTTAAGTTTTTCGAAAATCACCAATCAACTACTTTATAAAATCATCTTTTATGTTTTTATTTTCACTTCGTATGTTTTGTTATATATCGCGTATCAATTTTCATTTAACAGCGAGTTTATTATCATTATGTTGGTTATTTATAACATTATTTTAATTGCTCTACCAACCCCCAAACAAGTACTCATTTATTTTGGAATAGTATTTATTCCGTTAGAAATCACTTTATTATTTTCTACCATTTCTTTAGGATTTGCTTTATTAATAACAGTGTCTTTTGGATATGTATTTGCATTGAGTTATGTTATTTCGCTGCAAAAGAAAGGTTTAAACAAACGCAGCCATCAAAATGCCGAAATCTTAAAAGCTTTAGTTAACAACTCCAAAGACGCTATTTTTTTAGTTGATTTTTTTTCAAAAGAAATATGGGATGCCAATGAAAAATCGAAAGAAATTTTTTGGCTTTCTGACATCAATGAAATCTTAAATAAAAAATATTATACTTTATTTTTAGATGAAGAATTTATTAATCTAAACAGAAATGAAATTACACAACAATTAGCTCAAATTGGGTATTATCAAACCAATGTTTTATTTAAACGAAACGATAAAACAGAATTCTTAGGAAACTTTATGATTTCTCCTTTTAAAGCTGCTAAAAACAACTATTATTTAATTCAAATAAATCCTGTAACCAAATAAGTATAATTTTCTATGGCTCTACTAATAATTAATCCAAGTTAATCGTTATTCAAAAATCTCTAATCTCTAATTGATAATTCTCTAATCGTAAATTTGTATTATGCAAATCAAATTATCAGTAGCCATAATTACATTTAACGAAGAAAAAAACATAGATCGGTGTTTGTCTTCTGTTCAAGCTGTTGCTGATGAAATTGTAGTAGTTGATTCTTATTCTACCGACCATACCAAAGAAATTTGTTTAAAATACGGTGTAAAATTTATCGAACACAAATTTGATGGACATATTGAACAAAAAAACTGGGCAATCACCCAAGTTTCTAATCCTTATGTTTTGTCATTAGATGCTGACGAAGCATTAACACCTGAATTAGCAAAGCAAATACAATTCGTCAAAAACAATTGGGAATTTGATGGATATACTTTTAACCGTTTAACCAATTATTGTGGTAAATGGATAAAACATTGTGGCTGGTATCCTGATGTAAAATTACGATTGTTTGATAGTAGAAAAGGGGTATGGAAAGGAGCCAATCCTCACGACAAGTATGAATTAGAAACCAAAAATATTAAACATATTAACTACGATATTTTACATTATTCTTATTACACAATTAAAGAACACATTAAACAACTTGAATATTTCGCAGACATTAGTGCAAAATCAGCATTTAAAATAGGTAAAAAAAGTAACACATTCAAAATTTTTTATAAATCTTGGAGTAAATTTTTAAGAAATTATATTTTAAAACTAGGTATTTTGGATGGTTATTATGGTTATGTTATTTGTAAAAATACCGCTAAAGAAACTGCCATAAAATACACAAAACTTAGGGAGTTAACTATAAATCAATCCCAAAAAATTTTGTGAAATGGTTTTTATGAAAAATGGGGTTTAGTTTGAGTTATGCCGCAAACGAAATGCTTTTTATTTTTCGGGAATCCATTTGGTTGCGGTATATAATAAGAACCGAAGCCCAAATTCACAAAAAAACAATATTCGTAAGTTTGTAAAATAGTTAAACGTAACTTTCGTTAATAATGAGATGAATAATAATTACCAAATATTAATTTCAAAGCTAGATGCTTTCATCAGAAAGTATTATAAAAACCAGCTCTTAAAGGGTGGTATTTATGCTGTTTCATTGGTGTTGGCTTCGTTTATTTTTATTACGTCGGTAGAATATTTTGCTCAATTTAATATATTAGGAAGAACCATTTTGTTTTATTGTTTTTTTCTAATTGTGGCATATGTTGTAGCGTATTATATTATTTTACCCATCAGTAAACTTTATAAATTCGGTAAAATTATTAATCACCAACAAGCTGCTGAAATTATTGGAAGTCATTTTGCTGAGGTAAAAGATAAACTCACCAACGTACTTCAGTTAAAAAATTTAGCCTTTAACAATCCCAATCAATTGATTTTAGCTAGTATTGACCAAAAATCGGCAGAGCTAAAACCAGTGCCTTTTGTTAATGCCGTTGATTTTAACGAAAACAAAAAGTACTGGAAAATAGCTTTATTTCCATTATTGTTTATGTTATTAATCTCCGTTTTTTCGCCCGATATTTTTAAAGTGGGAACAAGCCGTTTAGTGAATCACAATAATGTTATTAAACCTATAGCACCTTTTACTTTTAATCTTAAAAATAAAGAATTAAGCGTATTAAAAAACAAGGATTTTGTTTTAGAAGTTTTTATTAGCGGAAACCAACTTCCTGATAAAGTTTTTATGAATCAAGATGGGTTAAAAATTACTTTATCAAAAACAGACAAACGAAATTTTACTTACACCTTTAAAAATGTAAATAAACCTGTTAAGTTTAATTTAATCGCTTCTGGTTTCGAATCGGATGAGTATTTATTAAAAGTACTACCAAACCCATTACTAACTAATTTTAAAGTACATTTAGACTACCCAAAATACGTCGGTAAACAAAACGAAATACTTAACAATATTGGCGATTTTACCATCCCAGAAGGCACAAAAATTAAATGGGAATTTTTTACCGAAGATGCAGACAATTTGTTGTTTAGTATTTTAGATACTTCTTTTAATCTTCCGGCAAACAATAAAAAAGTTTCTTTTAATACCACAGCCAAACAAAGCACAACGTATTCAGTATTACCGTTAAATAAATTTGTTTCGGCATCCGACACCTTAAAATACAATTTTCAAGTAATAAAAGATCAATTTCCAACTATTGAAGTAGAAGAAACTACCGATTCGACCAACAACAAACGAATGTATTTTAAAGGGTTGATTAATGACGATTATGGCTTTTCGGGTTTATCATTTTACGTTAAAATTGTTACCATTATTGATTCGTTACCAAATAGAAACGAGCTTCAACAAGTGTTTTTACCTTTTAATAAAGCCAACAATGCAGATGAATTTTTTCATTTTTGGAACTTGGAAACACTTGATATTTTACCAGGCGATGAAATTGTTTATTATTTTGAAGTGTTCGATAATGATGGTGTTAATGGGAGAAAATCGACAAAATCATCCATAAAAACATTAAAAACAAAAACCGTTAAGGAATTAGATGAGAATATTAATCAGAGCAATGAAAGCATTAAAAATTTGTTAACCGAAAGTATTAATGAGGCCAAAAAGCTCCAAAAAGACTTGAACGATTTAAAGAAAAAATTAACCGATAAAAAAGAATTGGGTTGGGAAGAAAAAAAGAAAATAGCGGGCTTGTTAGAAAAACAAAAAGAGTTAGAACAAAAAATTAATGAGTTAACTCAAGAAAACCAGCAAAACAACAATCAACAAAACGAGTTTAAACAATTTAATGAGGAATTATTAAAGAAACAAGAACAGTTACAAAAACTTTTTGATGAGTTGATGACCGATGAGATGAAAGAAATGATGAAGAAATTAGAAGAAATGATGCAAAAGTTGGATAAAAATATGCTGGGTAACGAACTCGAAAAAATGGATTTATCGAACAAAGATTTAGAGAAAGAATTAGACCGCTCATTGGAATTGTTTAAGCAATTGGAGTTTGAACAAAAACTGGAAGATGCTAAAAACAAACTCGAAAAATTAGCCGATAAACAAGAAAACTTAGCCGAACAAACCGAACAAAAAAAATCAACCAACGAGGATTTGAATACTAAACAAGAGGAGTTGAATAAGGAGTTTGACGATTTAAAAAAGGATTTACACGAACTCAAAAAGATAGATGAAGAACTGGAG
>CAYJMI010000101.1:0-12457 GCA_964371285.1 uncultured Vicingus sp.
CGACCAAGAATTGGCAAAAAACGACCGTTTAACCTAAAAAACTGACCATTGGAGATATTGTATTACTTTACAACCTAACTTAGTAGAAAAAAATTAAACTAACTATTATGAAAACAAATTTATCGTTGCTAATATTTTTATTGGGCATATCAAGTTTAAAAGTATATACTCAATGTAGTTCAACAGTTACAACATTTCAAAAAGCTTACGGGGGTTCAGGTAATGAAAGAGCTCATTCTATCCAGAAGACCAGTGATGGTGGATATGTAGTAGCAGGAGAAACTACCAGTTATGGGGCTGGTGATAAAGACATTTTTGTACTGAAAATAGATGTAAATGGAATAGAACAATGGACAAAAACTTATGGAAGCACCTTTGCTGATGATGGCTTTAGTATTACCATTAAACAAACAAACGATTCAGGTTTTGTCATTAGTGGCTCTACAAATGGTTTTGGTGCCGGTTCTTATGATGATTCCTATATTATTAAGATAAATAATACTGGAATAATTCAATGGGAAAAAAGAATTCCTGGTTCTTCGTGGGACAGATTTAGAGGTTTTACTGAACTTGCCAATGGTGATATTTTGCTAACTGGTTCTGCGGCTACTTACAGTGCTGGAAACATGGATGCTCATGTGGTGAAAATTTCATCGAATGGAGTTTTAATGTGGATTAAGAATTTAGGCACTGCATATAGAGAGCATTCTCAATCTATTATTGAACTTTCTGGTGGTAATCATATCTTATCTGGTAATACTAATATCACAAATAACAGTAGTACTAATAGAGCAAATCCCTTTCTTATAAAAACTTCTAACAATGGAACTGTAATCTGGGGTAAAGAATACAATCTCACCACATTTTTCACTGATATCAATGAAACTATTTTGTTGAACGATGGCAACCTATTAAATGTTGGAGAAACAAGAGCTTCTGATGCAGGTAATCATGATATTTTTTTATTAAAAACTGATACCAATGGCACAGTTATCTGGAGCAAAAAATATGGTGGTACCGGTAACGATATAGGTGTTAATATTAGGGAAAAAACAAATGGAGAATTGGTTATTTCTGCATTTACAAATAGTTATGGAAATGCAAATCAATTATTATTGATAAACACCGATAATCTTGGAAATGTTATTTGGAGCAAGACTTATGGAGGTTCTAGTAATGATGAATTAGACTGGTGGGGAAAACCAATGGAATTACTAACTACCAATGAAATAATAATAGCAGGAGGAACATTGAGTTTTGGTGCTGGAAATGAAGATGTTTATGTAGTAAAAACAAACGAATGTGGCGAAAGTTATTGTAATGAACAAACTGTAACATTAACTACAAGCTCTTTAAGCCCAACAGACTCAAGTTTTAATGTACTAACTACTTCTGGAGGAGCATTAAGTAATACTAATTCTATTGTAAACACGATAAGTTTTGCTGAAAATGTGTTATGCGATTCAAACTTAGTATCTGTAAATATTTTATCTGATTTAAATACATCCTTAAATGTTTACCCAAACCCCGCATTTAACCTGTTAAATGTTAAAATGGATAAAGAGTTTGAAATTCAACATATTGAACTTTATAGTATAACAGGTCAAAAAGTTAATGCAAAATCTATTGAAAAAACAGATGACTTCATTCAAATAGATATAAGTAACTTAAGTGAAGGTCTTTACTTTTTAAAAGTTTATGATAAAGATAAAATAATGGGAACTTCTAAATTTTTTAAAATATAAATAACTGAAAACTATCAAAATTTGACCAAGTAACCTATAACTAAAATTAATTTAGCAGACTTAAATAAATTTTAAGTTTCACTAAAATAAAAAAAATATGAATACAAAAATTCTCTTCTTATTTTGTACTTTCCTATTGTTGAAAATCAATATTCAAGCACAATGTTCTCCATCCTCAATAACCTTTCAAAAAACATTAGCTGGTTCAGGAAATGAAAATGCACATGAAATTGAAAAAACTTTTGATGGTGGTTATGTTATGACTGGAAAAACAACAAGTTTTGGTTCAGGAGGTATTGATATTTTTGTAACTAAATTTGATGCTAATTTTAATATAGAGTGGAATAAAACTTATGGAGGAAGTGGAAATGAAGGTATAACTTCTGCATATATTCAACAAACTTCCGACTCAGGATATATTGTTTGTGAATCTACTCAAAGCTTTGGTGCTGGTTCTAATAATGATGGTTATATTTTTAAAATAAACGATCAAGGTGTAACCCAGTGGGCTTCAAGACTTGTAGGGTCTAATATCGAATACCTTAGAGATGTGGTTGAAACTAGTACTGGAGACCTCTTAATTGTTGGTACTGCTAACTCCTATGGAACAGGAAATTCTGATGGTTATCTTATAAAAGTATCCTCTTCTGGTAGTTTATTGTGGACAAAAACATTTGGAGGCTCTTCAACAGATCACCTTGTTGGTATTATTGACCTACCTAACGATAATTATCTATTGAGTGGAAGCTCAAGTAATTATGGACCAGGATCTCGTGCTGGTCTCCTTATTAAAGTGGATGTCGAAGGAAATATAATCTGGTCTAAAACCTATGGTGGAAGTAAAAGTGAAATATTTAATTCATCAACATTATTGAGTGACGGAAATATGGCTTCTGTAGGCTTCTCTGATAATTCATCTCTTAATATTTATGATATTTTAGTAACCAAAACTGATACAAATGGAAATATAATTTGGTCGAAATTGTATGGCTCTGCTTCTGATGAAAAAGGTTTTACAATAAAAGAACATTTTGATGGCGGCTTATTAATCTCTAGTTATTCTGCTGGTTTTAGCAGTAATAATCAGTTGTTATTAATAAAAACAGACTCTTTAGGAACTCCAATTATTTCTAAAACTTATGGTGGAACTGGTAGTGAATGGTTAGATTCTTGGGGTTACCCAATAACTATAACTCCTGATTCTGGTGTTGTTATTGTTGGTGGTAGTACTAGTTTTAGTTCTGGTGACAATGATGTTTATATTATTAAAACCAATAAGTGTTTGGAGTCTTTGTGTAACGAACAAAATGTTCTACCAACCACATCAACTCCAACTTTTAGCTCAAATGATGTTATTTTAACTGTCTCTCAAGGTGGTTCTTTTTCTGATGTTACAAGTTCTTCAATTGATGCTTCTTTTTCTTTTGCTGAGAATACTATTTGTAGTTCAATCTCAAGTTGCTCCTCATCCACAGTAACCTTTCAAAAGACATTAGCTGGTTCAGGAAATGAAAATGCACATGAAATTGAAAAAACTTTTGATGGTGGTTATGTTATGACTGGAAAAACAACAAGTTTTGGTTCAGGAGGTATTGATATTTTTGTAACTAAATTTGATGCTAATTTTAATATAGAGTGGAATAAAACTTATGGAGGAAGTGGAAATGAAGGTATAACTTCTGCATATATTCAACAAACTTCCGACTCAGGATATATTGTTTGTGAATCTACTCAAAGCTTTGGTGCTGGTTCTAATAATGATGGTTATATTTTTAAAATAAACGATCAAGGTGTAACCCAGTGGGCTTCAAGACTTGTAGGGTCTAATATCGAATACCTTAGAGATGTGGTTGAAACTAGTACTGGAGACCTCTTAATTGTTGGTACTGCTAACTCCTATGGAACAGGAAATTCTGATGGTTATCTTATAAAAGTATCCTCTTCTGGTAGTTTATTGTGGACAAAAACATTTGGAGGCTCTTCAACAGATCACCTTGTTGGTATTATTGACCTACCTAACGATAATTATCTATTGAGTGGAAGCTCAAGTAATTATGGACCAGGATCTCGTGCTGGTCTCCTTATTAAAGTGGATGTCGAAGGAAATATAATCTGGTCTAAAACCTATGGTGGAAGTAAAAGTGAAATATTTAATTCATCAACATTATTGAGTGACGGAAATATGGCTTCTGTAGGCTTCTCTGATAATTCATCTCTTAATATTTATGATATTTTAGTAACCAAAACTGATACAAATGGAAATATAATTTGGTCGAAATTGTATGGCTCTGCTTCTGATGAAAAAGGTTTTACAATAAAAGAACATTTTGATGGCGGCTTATTAATCTCTAGTTATTCTGCTGGTTTTAGCAGTAATAATCAGTTGTTATTAATAAAAACAGACTCTTTAGGAACTCCAATTATTTCTAAAACTTATGGTGGAACTGGTAGTGAATGGTTAGATTCTTGGGGTTACCCAATAACTATAACTCCTGATTCTGGTGTTGTTATTGTTGGTGGTAGTACTAGTTTTAGTTCTGGTGACAATGATGTTTATATTATTAAAACCAATAAGTGTTTGGAGTCTTTGTGTAACGAACAAAATGTTCTACCAACTACATCAACTCCAACTTTTAGCTCAAATGATGTTGTTTTAACTATCTCTCAAGGTGGTTCTTTTTCTGATGTTACAAGTTCTTCAATTGGTACTTCTTTCTCTTTTGCTGAGAATACTATTTGTGATTCAATTTTAACTAGTATTAATAATTCATCAAATATGAGTAATGTTATCTCTAAAATAAATGTTTACCCAAACCCTGCACTTAATTATTTAAATGTTAAAATAAATAAAGAGTTTGAAATTCAACATATTGAACTTTATAGTATTACAGGCCAAAAAATTAATGCAAAATCTATTGAAAAAACAGATGGATTCATTCAAATAGATATAAGTAACTTGAGTGAAGGTCTTTACTTTTTAAAAGTTTATGACAAAGATAAAAAAATGGAAACTTCAAAGTTTTTTAAAATGTAATCACTCATCATTTTAATTGATAATTAATAACGAATAAAGAGGCAGTACTAATCACTGCCTCTTTTTCATTTTATAAACTCAAAATATTCCTATTTTCCTTAACTTCGCCATATGAAACAAGGAATTGTAAAAAAAGGAAAGGTATTAGCAGAAAACATCCCATCACCGAATGCTAGTGAAGGGAGTGTTTTAATCCAAGTTGCCTATAGCTGCATTTCGGCAGGTACTGAAATGACAAGTGTAAACACTTCAAAACAATCGTTAGTTCAACGTGCATTAAACTCCCCCGACGAAGTTAAAACCGCCATAGAATTTGCTAAAGCAAATGGAATTGCAAAAACCATTCAACGTGTGAAAGGTGTTTTAGATGGTGGAAAACAAACAGGATACTCTGCTTCAGGGACTGTTGTTGCTGTTGGAAAAGGGGTTACCAATTTTCAAGTGGGCGATAAAGTTGCTGCTGCAGGTGCTGGAATTGCAAATCATGCTGAATTTATTGATGTTCCTCAAAATTTAGTAATGCCCGTTCCAAAAGGAATGGACTTAAAACATGCTTCAACGGTTACACTTGGTGGAATTGCCTTACAAGGTGTGAGAAGAGTTGATTTAAAATTAGGCGAAATTTGTGTAGTAGTAGGTGCTGGTATTTTAGGTTTACTCGCACTACAGATGCTTAAGAAAAGTGGTATTCAGGTTGTGGTAAGTGATTTTGACCAGAAACGATTGGACTTGGCAAAAGAATTAGGTGCTGATTTAGTTATCAATCCTTCAAAAGAAGATTTATTAAAAACGGTGAGTACTTATACTGGTGGCTATGGTGCTGATGGTGTTTTATTTACTGCAGCTACTTCCAGTAGTAAACCATTATCCGAATCGTTTAAAATGTGCCGTAAAAAAGGCAAAGTAGTTTTAGTTGGCGTGGTGGGAATGGAAATAGAGCGTGGAGACATTTATGCCAAAGAGTTGGATTTTTTAATTTCTACATCCTACGGACCTGGAAGATACGATAGCAACTACGAAGAAAAAGGGTTGGATTATCCTTATGCATACGTGCGTTGGACAGAAAACCGAAACATGACCGAATACCTTCGTTTGATTCATCAAAATTACATCAACGTTGAAAGTTTAGTTGATGGGGTATTCCCTATTGACAACATTACCAACGCATTTGCATCGTTGCAAAAAGAGGGAGAAAAACCAATCATTGTTTTGTTGGATTATACCCATTCAAACGCTACTGACAACATCAATTCAAAAGTATCGTTAAAAACCAAACACGTTGCAAAAGAAATCATCAACGTTGGGTTAATTGGAGCTGGTTCGTTTGCTACAGGAATGCATTTACCAAACATGCAAACCATGAAGGGAAAATACAATCTAAAAGGTGTGATGAGCAGAACTGGATTCAAAGCCAAAAGTGTTGCCGACCAATTTGAAGCAGAATATGCAACCGCCAATGTGGACGATATTTTAAATGACCTAAAAATTGATTTAGTGTTAATCGCGACGAGACACGATAGTCATGGGGAATTGGTACTAAAATCATTAAAAGCGGGTAAACATACTTTTGTAGAAAAACCCTTGGCTGTTAACCAAACAGAACTGGATTTGATAAAAGAATTTTATCAGCAACCGGGCGAAAAACCAATTTTAATGACTGGATTTAATCGCCGATTTAGTCCATTTGCAACCGAAATAAAAAAACATACCTCTAAACGAATTAACCCTTTGTTTATTCAATACCGAATGAATGCGGGACATATTCCATTAGACCAATGGGTACACGAATACGGTGGTAGAATTGTAGGTGAAGCTTGTCATTTAATTGACTTAATGACCTTTTTTACCGAATCAAAAATAGCTTCCATAAGTGTAGAAAAAATTTCACCAAATAATGATAAAATAAGTGCAGCCGATAACGTTTCTATTGTTTTAAAATACGAAGACGGCTCGGTGTGTACCATTCAATATTTTGCTGTAGGAAGTAAACAAATTTCAAAAGAATACATGGAAGTTCATTTTGATGAGAAAACCATTGTAATGGATGATTATAAAACGTTGAAAGGTTTTGGTATTAAGGTTAATGAAATTTCACTAAACCGAAGTGATAAAGGGCAAAAAGAAGAATTAGAAGCTTTATACAACTCTTTAAAGGGCAATGCAAATTGGCCTATCGAATTATGGGACATGTTACAAACTACTGAAATTACATTTGCTATATAATGGATGAATTAAAAGCTGCAGAATACAAAGAACACATAAAAAAACAATGGAATAATACTCCTTGTGGCAAGGTTGGGGAACTAACTTATGATTTGGAATACTTCACAAATGTTGAGAAAAATAGATATGAATCTTACGCCTCATGGATGAAACCATTTTATAATTATAGTTCACAAGAAAATAAAGGGCTTTCAATACTAGAAGTTGGTTTTGGGCAAGGAACAGATTTAGTCCAATTTGCTAAAGCTGGGGCTAAATGTACCGGAATCGATTACACTCCTAAACATTTTGAATTAGCTAAACTTAATTTTGAATTAAGAGGACTTACTGCTGATTTACATTTAGGAGATGCTGCCAATCTTCCATTTAAAGACAATACATTTGACAAGATATATAGCTTTGGTGTTCTTCATCACACCCCTGATATTAAACAATGTATTGATGAAGTTTATCGGGTATTAAAACCAGATGGTGTTTTTATCATGTCGTTATACCATAAAAACAGTTTGTTCCACTACTATAAAAAAGTATTTATAGATGGGATTTTAAAACTTAAATTTCTCACATTAGGTTACATGGGTGTGATGGCAACCTTAGAAGAAGGAGCTGATGGAAAATTAATAAAACCTTTAGTAAATGTTTACAACAAAAAATCTCTTACTCCAATGTTGAGTAAATTTAAATCAACGGAGTATAATATTCGCCATTTGCAAAAAATTGATATTCCAATTCTTGGCAACATCTTGTCGCAAGATTATTTAGATAAATTACAGCTTAAATATGGTTGGTATATTATTTCAACATCAATAAAATAGTATTTTTTCAAGAACACTAATATTAAAATTACATGCTAAAAAATAAGGTTCTTGAACTTAAAAAATCTTCATTTTTTCATGACATACTCCATAGTTTTGTCACCAAAGGTTTTTCGATAGGACTTGGTTTTTTTGTAACTGTTTTAATTACCAGAAGTTTTACTGTCGAAGTCTATGGTGAATATTCCTTTTTGTTGTCAATAGCACTTACCATTTTTCAATTTGCTCACCTTGGTTTTTCATCTGCAAATACCTTTTATGTCATTCAAAACAAAAGGCTACTTCCATTTTTACTAGCAAATTCAAATGTATTGGCTGCTGTAGTAGGTGTTGTTTCTTTGTTTTTATTACTAATTCTAAATGCTGTTTATTTTCACCGAGATGTTAATTTAATTATTCTCACCTCCTTAATAGTTCCTTTTCAAGTTTTATCCTTATTAAACACAGGGTTATTGTTTGGTTTAAAAAAAGTAATTACTTATAATTATTTAGAGTTGTTCTCAAAAATATTGTATTGCATAGTTGTTGTTGCAATTGTCATTTATTTTAAATCGGTGCTGTTACTTCTATTGGCATATTTAATACAAATGTTTTCATTATCAATTACTTCGTATTTTAGTTTAAAAAAATTAACAAAAAGAAAATTATTACCCTCCATCAACTTATTGAAAAAAACGTCTAGTTATTCGGTACGATTATATATTACTTTATTTCTTTCCTTTTTAGTACTTAAAATAGATGTCTATTTTATTGAACATTTTTTGGGCAACAAACCCTTAGGAATATATTCGTTAGCAGCTACTTTAGCCTCCAATTTAATTTTAATCATTCAAGTATTAATACCTCTTTTAGTTCCACGTTTATCAGAAATTAAAGATGATTTAAAAAAGATTAAAAAATTAATGAATATTATGGGTTATGCCATTTTATTATTGGTAGTAATCAATTTCTTTTTTCTTTTTTTTGGGGAATGGATTATTTTAATGATTTTCGGAGAAAAATATTTAAATGCTGTTCCTATTTTTAAAATTTTATTGTTGGCGTCATCAGTATTGTCGTTAGAAGCAATTCTTGCTCAATATTATGCATCCATTGGAAAAATTAAATTTTTAATCTATTACTGGATTTTGACACTTTTAGTAAATATTAGCTTAAATTATTTTTGGATACCAAAATATGGCATTGCTGGTGCTGCTTGGTCTTCACTAATATCTTACTCATTAATATTAATATTACTTTTGTTAAAAATATAT
Organism: uncultured Vicingus sp.; assembly: GCA_964371285.1. Taxonomy (GTDB): domain Bacteria; phylum Bacteroidota; class Bacteroidia; order Flavobacteriales_E; family Vicingaceae; genus Vicingus. The sequence goes on from CAYJMI010000101.1 coordinate 9,071, forward strand.
ACTGAATCTTTTCTCTCAAAAACAAAAAATGAAAATATCATTTAAAGAATTTCAAAAAATATATAATAAACATTTAGCTGTAATATACAGTTTTTGGACTGCTGAAATGCAAACAAATATTGCTAAACATAATTTAGGGTGGGCTGACACAAATTTTGAAGAATATCTAAAAAAATCTGTAAAAAGATTTTACATTGCCTATAAAAATATTCCTGAAAATACAAAAACCTGTTGTGATATTGGAGGGTTTTGGGGCGTTTATCCAATAGTTCTTAAAGAACTAGGATATGAAGTAGTAATGACAGAATCCATGAAATTTTATGACGATGGGTTTAAAAAACTCTTTGAATATATAGAAAAGCAAGGTGTAAAAATTATTGATATTGACCCATTCATGGATGAATTTGACTCAACTCTTAAGTTTGACTATGTATCAATCATGGCAGTATTGGAACACATTCCTCACTCCATAGCATTCTTTATGAAGAACATCCAAAATATACTAGTTCAAGGAGGGAGTTTGTATATTGAAGTTCCAAATATTGCTTACGCAAGAAAAAGAATTGATTTATTGTTTGGAAAATCCCCCTTACCAAATATTGAAACGATTTACAATTCAGCATCTCCTTTTATAGGTCATCATCACGAATACTCACTCTATGAGCTAAAATCTTTATTTTCAATGAATAATTTAAAAATAATTCATGTTGAATGTTATAATTATACTATGGAAATAAATGTCATTAAGTTACTTCGTTACCCCATTTCAAACATTGCATTTATAACTATTCCTAGCTCTAGAGAAGTACTTTCTGTTCTAGGTGTAAAATCAATTAACAACAACAAAATCTAAATAAATGTGTGGATTTGTAGGATATATAGGCTTAACTAACCAAGAAGCAATTAAGGTAAGTTTGGTTGCTAAAATGAACGATGTAATTGCCCACAGGGGTCCTGATGGAGAAGGGTTTGCATTTTTTGGCAACTACAGCAAACAAGATGTAAATCAATTACAAAATGAAAGAAAAGATGCTTTAGTTGTACAAGAAAAATCTACTAGAACGTTGGCTTTAGCACATAGAAGATTATCAATAATTGATTTAAGTAATGCTGCAGCTCAACCCATGCAGAGCATCGATAAAAACATTACCCTTATTTTTAACGGAGAAATCTATAACCACAAAGAAATTCGGGAAGAACTCGTTACTAAAGGTCATCAATTTAAAACTAATCACTCCGATACAGAAATGATTATTTATGCCTTTAAAGAATGGGGAATAGACTGTGTCAATCGATTTATTGGAATGTATGCCATCGCCTTATGGGATGAAATAAATGATAATTTATGGTTAATTCGAGATAAAATTGGCATTAAACCACTTTATTTTAGCGAACAAAACGGAAGATTATATTTTGCTAGTGAAATAAAATCAATTATAGAAGATAAAAGTATTGAAAGAAGCATTAACCATGAAGGAATGTTTAACTATCTTTCTTTTTTAACTGTACCTGCACCTCAAACCTTATTCAAAAACATTTACAAAATTCCTGCAGGGCATTATATTAAAATTGAAGGGGGAAAAGTTGGTGAGTTAACCCAATATTGGGACGTATTTGACAATGTAAAAATGTCGAATGCTGACGAACAAACCACCAAAGAAGAACTCATCAGAAAATTGACTAAAAGTGTTGAATATAGAGGTGTCGCTGACATTCCTGTTGGTATATTTTTATCGGGAGGGATAGATTCTAGTGTGAATGCGGCATTATTTTCTAAAGCTGCAAAATATCCTGTTAAAGCTTTCTCTGTTGGTTATGCAAATGATGAAAAACTACAGTCTTACACCAATGAATTTGAATTCGCAAAACTAGCTGCAAAACATGCCAATTGCGAATATTATCAACAAGAATTAACTCAGCAAGATTTTATTGATTTTTTACCAAAATTAATTCATCATCAGGATGAACCAATTGGTGACCCAGTGTGTATGCCTGTTTATTATGTTTCAAAACTTGCTAAAGAACACAACATTACCGTTTGCCAAGTTGGAGAAGGTAGTGATGAATTATTTTGGGGTTACGAAACATGGAAATACTTATTGAAACTTCAAAACCTAAACGATATAAAACTTATTCCAAACAGTTTAAAAAAATTAGGTTTAGGGATATTAAAACTAATGGGTAAAGATGATACTGTTTATTATGAATGGCTTAAAAGAGGGACAGAACACAAAAAAATATTTTGGGGAGGAGCAGAAGCATTTTCAGAAACCCAAAAAAATAAAATGCTAACCGATAAGTTTAAAAAAACGATTGAGCCTAATTATACTTCTTGGAACATCATTGATAAACACTATCAAGATTTCTTAAAAAAAGCCCCTGAACAAAGTAATTTGAATTGGATGACGTATATGGATTTAAAGATGCGGCTTCCTGAATTATTGTTAATGAGGGTGGATAAAATGAGTATGGCTGTTTCGTTAGAGGCTAGAGTTCCATTTCTAGATCATGAATTTGTAACCCATGCCATGGGAATTCCATCATCATTAAAAACTAAAGATAATCTTTCGAAATATATTTTAAAAAAGGCAGTTGCAGGCATTATACCCGATAGCATAATTTATCGAAAAAAACAAGGGTTTGGTGCTCCAGTTTACGATTGGATGATGGACGATTTGGGTGAAATTGCAAAAGAAAAAATAAAATTGTTCAATGACCATACCGAATTTTTAAATATGGACTACGTTGATACTGTTTTTAAAAGAAAAAATGGTCCTCAAATATGGTATTTATTAAATTTAGCTTTGTGGTGGGAATACTACATTTATAATAAAGCCAGTTAAAATGAGCTGATGATGAAAAATGAACAATTAAAAAAAGAAGTACATAATTTTTGGAATAAACAATCTTGTGGAACTCAATTCACTGACAAGGTAAAATATTCAAAAGAGTTTTTTGAGGAAATTGAATTAGACCGATATACTAAAGAACCTGAGATTTTATCTTTTGCTCAATTTAATACAGGAAAAGGTAAAAAAGTGCTTGAAGTTGGTGTTGGAGCTGCAACAGATTTTTTGCAATGGGCAAAAAATGGAGCAGAATTGTATGGCATTGATTTAACACCTGAAGCTATTGCTCATGCTCAACATAGGCTAGAATTATATGGCTGTTCTGCCAAAGATATTAAAGTAGCTGATGCAGAGAATTTACCTTTTAGCGATAATTTTTTCGATATCGTTTATAGTTGGGGAGTTATTCATCATTCGCCCGATACCCCAAAAGCTTTAAAAGAAATTATAAGAGTTTTAAAACCAGCAGGAAAAGCCAAATTAATGGTGTATAATCGAAAATCTGTTTTGGCGTATGTTTTTTGGGTAAAACATGCTG
>CAYJMI010000102.1:0-12045 GCA_964371285.1 uncultured Vicingus sp.
ACCTGCAACTGTAGGAAAAGTTCTAAATGCTCCTAATGTCCCAGACCCTCCACCTGTTTTTTCAATCTTTAGCCTATTAATAGGTAAAGACAACGTTGTTATTGCACTAGAGGGTTGCCAATTACCTATTCCTTCTGAAGAAGTAAAATGATCCCAAAAAAGATTGTTACTATGCTGATTTATATCAGAAAAATCATACTGATAAATGTAAGGTGTTGAGCAAATCTTTGAACTTTCAATACCACAAGCTCTTCTTGCTCCATTAGTAGTATTTGGCGTACAATTCTGACTATTAACATACTCCGTGTTGCATAAGAAAACAAAAAGTATAAGGCTTATTATTTTATTTCGTCTTAACATGTCGATTTCTTTTAATTAATTGAAATAACTCCATTATCATTTATAATTACTTTTAATACCGAACATCCTTTATTATCGGTATAACTCACTTGTATATTAAAGTTTTCTGTTTTATCAATGGTAAATGTATTGTCTAAAGGATCAAAACTTACTGTAGGAGTACCGCTTATTATGGTATAGTCAAAAACATAACCTGGAACACCTAAACTGGGTATTGTATAAACATGGTCGTTATCCTGAGTAACAGCTACCTCAAGATTACATGTTCCTTGTGGAATACAAATATCTATTTGTTTTTCCAGAGTTACTGAAGTTCCTGATGGTACTTTGATACTTTTGTAGCCCGTGTGTGATTCGTCGCTATTAATATTGATGGTATTGGGATTAAATTTAAAATGATTATCTGCACAAACACTAAAACCATAATCTTCAAAACTATCAAACCCTACTTGTTTGTATTGAGAATTTGCAGCCACAGCAGTAGCCATGGTTTGATTAAACCCAAATGTTGCTGCTGAAAACCGTCCTAAGGCATCTCTGTTTTCTAGTTCCTGACCAAACGGATTAAATTCGGTAACTTCACTGGTGAAAGTCCAATTTTTCCTGTCGATTTCCCATTTTTTAGAATAATTTAATCGATAAAACGGAGTATAAGAGGTCATTATTCCATCTTTTCTGATGTTGGTATTTCCGTCGTAATTATCTTGGGTTCGATTACTTAAGTGCAAGTGTGATGTTTTTGGTCTGAAAACTCCCTTAGTTCCCATTATATAAGGGTTTGAAGAAGCAATCAATCCGTCATCATTTCCATAACAATCGCAATACGTTTTCCATCCATCGGTATATTCTATGGCAGAAGCCTGTATAACTTGTTCAAAAATATTAGCGGAGAAGACATTTAAAGGATTCGATAATGTGGTTACACTAGCCATCGTTTGGGCTTGTAAATTTCTTCTACCCGATCTCATTACTTTAGCTAGGTATGGACCTGAAATAGGATTTCCAGCAAAATCAACCACTTTAATGTTGTTATTGCCATCAACTTCTGTAACCCATCCTCTTGTCGTATTTATTTTTAACTCATCTCCTTCAGTAAAATAACCTGGATTTTGAATAGTGGTTGACTCTCCATTCGAATTTAAATTTATAGCCGTTTCAAATCCGATATTTTTATAAGCTAATCCCATTGCATTATAATACCAATAGGCAGGGTAATTTAAGGTATAAATTTTATCGTTAAAATTCGTGGTAGTTTGGGTAACCAACACCTCTCCTGTTTCAGCGTCATAAGCTAAATTCTTGGTTGATACTACTGAGCCGAGGTCTTTCGCAATGGTTTCTTCTAATATTCCAAAACGTTGAACAACTTTTGTGGTTGATGAACTTTTAAATTGTTTAAAATCGCTACCGAAAAATGGCCATACCATAGGTATTGGAAGAGGAATAAACAATAATGGTATTACATCCACATTCATATTCGTTGATGGAGAAATGGTATTGGTTTGTTGTTGTCGCATATCGCTCACCATATCAAAATAAATCCCAATATCGGCATTAGCCACATCACCATTGTTGTATAGCACAATTGCTTGATTTGTTATCTGTTTACTTCCATCACTTCCAATAACTTGGTCTTTATATTTGTATTCGACTGATGATATTGGAATAGGATTCTCTTCAGCATATACTTTTTGAGATTTTGGTTTACCATGCATGTCGTTTACTTCAACTGCATACCCTTGACTTGCTGTCATTACATCTTTAGATTTTGTTGAAAACAACGAAAATATGGTAAATGGGTTCGATTTGTCCCTGTGATGCTCTAATTGTGTCCGCTTAGTTATAGTAGGGTAATCTTTAGCAGTATAAAAATTATGAACTACTTTTCCTGTAGCATGCCGTGTAACTCCAGCTCTGGTGATATTTTTCACTGTTACTTCACTGTAGCCAACTGATGCTGATGGGAAAAACGATTCGCCATAGGGTGTTTCCTGATAAAACTTATCATCGGGTACCATTAAATTTTTTACATCATAAAAAACAGGTTGTTTTAATGGGTTTTCGTCTCCTCCTATCTGTGGCTCATAAGCAGCTACTCCTGATGAAATGATTTCTCCAGTTGAAGTTTTGGTGGTATATTCATAAACCTGACCATAATTGGCATCTGGAGCTTGATTGTTAGTCATATTTTTCCATTGATCATGAATTTTTAATTCTTTTACTCTGACACCTCCGCCCAATTTATGGCCATTGACATTATTTAATCGAATCCATGATTTTCCTGTAACGATATGATTACCTCTATCCATATCATAAATTTTTTGATTCGGATTAGTAAATAGTTCCCCAAGGTTTATAAAAGCCTGCACTAATGCTTCAACTACAGCTAATCCGAAATCTTCTGAATCTAGCCCATTTTGATTGAATATAAATTTTGACAAATAAAGTCTGCCAAACTGAACACCTGCTTTGGCTATTGGGTTGAATGTTGTACCACCACCATCAGCTAAGCTTACAGGCTTAAGAACAACATATCCTTTACCACTTTCAATTCCTTTTGCTAAAATCTCAGCATAACCGGGTACGTAATCATATTTATCAGTATCAAATTTTATTAAACACCTAAAATACAAATAATTAATTCCGTTAAAATACTCATTAATGTTACCATTGCTAGGATCTAAATCGAAGTATAATCTACTATTTCCTTCGACTTTAACAGGTGTTGTACTTCCAATCGAACCAACATCTGTTATTTTAAACATCTGCATGGCTTTTTTGTTCTGCACATAAGCATAGTCGTCCGATTCATAATTTACCTCAATTTTTCCACCTGATGGTAGCAGTATTTCGTCTAAACTCCATGCTGCTGCATAATTGTCTTGAACGGATTTGTTTTGTTCGGTATAAGGAAATTCTGAAGTAGAAGGAATAGTAGCACTGCTGTTTTCTTTATAATTTCCCCAACGGTCATATCCTTTTAAATTATAATTGTAATTTTTATTCGAATCATACACAAACTCATAAGGAGTCAATTTACCCTTTTTTGAATTTCGAAAGGTAAAATATACTTTTTTAAGAGTTAATTTTCCCTTATCATTTGGTTTCTCTGGTGTAGTAGGGTCGCCGTCATGGTCGTAAGTACTTGCAAGGTTATTTGGTACTCCCTTACACAACGAATAATCATATTCAAAATGAACTTCTTTAATAGGAATTGCATTCGCTAAATTTGTAGAATTTGCTTTGTATTCGGGTTTTGTATAAAGGCTAATTTTTCTTAAAAGCCTCATGGTGTCAGCAGAGCTTATCGCTCCATCTTTATTTACCACGCCAAGAGCATCTTTTCTATCCTCCAATGTAAAAACAGCTACATAATTTTTTGTTTCCACTTTTTCTAAATACCATAATTCTTTTTCCCCATAAATATAATTGGCTTTGTCATCTTCTTCATCTGCTTTTAACCCTTCATCGTAGGCAGCTTTATTTGCTCCCATTGGGGTTCTCCATTTATAATCTACTAAATTTTTCTTATAATCAAATTTGGTATAAGTTCCTAAATCACCATCACTAGGACCTCTAACTCCATCTACATCAATATAATCAGCACTTAAAACAGCCGTTAACAGATAAGAATGTGCATAAGCAGGAGTGGTTACCTTCGAATAATAATTATCAACTCCCCATTGATTAGATTTACTATCATCTGTGGAGGTGTATTGTATAGTTCCTTCTGTACTACTTGGAGCACTATGAACAGCTCCATCTCTTGTTTTTCCAACAGCAAAAGTGACTTCTTCTTGGGTTTTATTGTATGCTGCAATTCCATACACATACCTCGCTCCTTCTGTGTTTAACGTAGTAATTTCTCCTACATGATGATTAGCTCCAAGTCCAGGATTATAAGCCATTAAGCCCATATCTTCCTGTAATTCTCTTTTACTTAAAAAAGACAAGACCTGGTTTCTTTTTTCTCTTTTTTGACGTTGATTATTACTTACCGGTGTTACTGCACCTGCTGAAGAAATTAATTGATTGGTTAGAACAGAATTAAATTGAGAAAATTTTAATAAACCAAACCTTACCGCATCTGTTCCTCCCATTTTAGCCATAAAAGATGGGTCAGAACTTACCGATTTTTCGTTGGCTTCTTTTAAAAAATACTTTTCATAATCGGGATAAGGTTTATTGTTCCTATAAGTAATTGAAGGGTTAGCAAAATTACCTGCCGACCATTTTCCGCTAAAAGAATTTGATGCAGTTACAGCAATATTTGCTCCGGTATGAGCTAAGGCTCCAATACCTATTTCTGCACCTAAAGAAATACTACTACTGGTAGAGCTGGTGTAAGGGTCGAAAACATAACCTATATCACTCCTAAATCCACGATAGCTTCCCCCCACCCCTTGTCCATTTACTGAATAAATATCATAGGTTAAATTAGTTAAAGGTAACCCAGGCGTTTTTTCATTAAAACTGCCGTCTTTTTCGCGATTAAAATCGAGCATGGCATTTTTGTTTCCTTGACCATTTTCTAAATTAAAATATCCATAAGCAGGAGCATTTCTGGTTGTTTGAGCCAACCGTTGTTCGTTGTAATAACCATTCATAGAAAATGCTGGGTGAGCAGTAAAAGCCGCTGCTCCTAAGTTAAATCGGCCTGATACACTAAAACTCGTTAAAGACATGCTTAGTTGAGGTGTAAAAGTAGGTTGTCCAAAATTAAACGAAGCTCCAACTAGCCCCAATGACTGAGATGAACTTGCTTTATTAGCTTTATCACTATAGCTTTTTGAAATTGAAGTGTTTATTGTCAATTGTTGTAACCCAGCTCTTGAGTTGAATGAAGACCCAACAGACAATCCTAATGAAGTTGTTGATTTACCCTGTTGAGCCATGGTAACACTTAATCCTAAAGAAGGAGATATACTTGCCCCATCAGTACTGCTGGAGCTTATTCCTAATCCACCTGTTAAACTACCAGAATTCTTATCTCCTATACTAACTGATACATTAGCCCCTATATCGGCACCAACCCCTACATAATTATTAAAGTTAATTCCTAAACTAGCACCTAAACTTAAACCAACGACATCACTTGGAAGTCCTACTAATTCTACATCAGCACCAAAATTAGCTCCAACAGTTTTATTGGGTTTGGTATAGATGTCTTTTGTTATTACCTCTCCATTAAAATCATCTGGTATTCCTCTTAAACCTCTATTGATAACTCCAGGGTTTATGTTCCACCCTAATCCAACCCACGAAGCTTCCTGATCCATCGTTACTCCCGAATGATAACTTAAATTGATGGGGTAACCTTCTACATCTAATAGTGGAATATTATATACAAAATCACCGCTAAATAAATCAACCATATCTGATGTTCCTATGGGTTCAAAGCTTTGTACTTCAGGTTGGCTTGGGCCTCCTGTTAATGCAAAAGCATTTTGAGGGAAAATTGAAAAGATAAAGAAGTAGATTGCCAACATCAAAGAGGTTATCTTTTTACTCTTTTCTTTTAACCAAGAAATTATTTTTTTATTTTTTATTTTCATGATTTTAATACTTCTATTTGAGGAATATTATTCATTTCAGCAGTAGTCCATTTGAACTTAATGTTGCCTTTATTAAAAACTTTTTCTTCGAGAATAATTGTCCTTTCTTTTGAGTTTGCTATAAACTCTTTTGGAAACCCAATTAAAAAACTACTGTACGGTGTAATGTTATATGTTCGCTCGAAATGGTATAGTTCACAATAAACTTCTTCTCCTGTTTCTAACTTGGCAATTAAATCGTTTTGCATATTAAATGAATAATATCTGATTCTATCTTCATATTCCTTTCGGTTAGACACTTTGTATTTAGCCAATTCCATTCCTGATTCTAATGCTTCTATTTTAAGTAAATAGTATTCAAAATCTTCATATTGTAAAGCCAATTCTGCCAATTCTTTTTTTGATATGTTTTCTTTCTTTAAGTCATTACATATCATGAATGCAGGGGGTAAATACGTTAATGAAAATTGTAAATCGTTAATCTGTCTGGTTTTTACTAATCCATTTTCAGGGTCTTTTACCCAACTAATAAATTCAGAAGGGGAAACTACCAATGTTTTAAAGTTTAATTTTTGTATGGGTTTATCTCCTCTTGATGCCATAGACTGATCAGAGTTCTCTTTAACAGAAGAATCCTGCTCGTCTGATTCTTGACATGCAGACAAGCCAAGAATAAGTAGAATGATAATGGTATGAATAAGAGGTCTTTTCATTAATTCCCTTGATACTTATCGTTTATAAATTGAGTAACTTCTTTAGTAATGTCGTATTCTATATTACCATACAACAAATTCCCACTTTCATTTTTTCCTATGATAAAATCATAATCATTTGTTTTTCCAAAATCTTTGATGTATTGAGTCATTTGTTCAATAATTTGAGCATCATATTCTGAAGTCATTTTACCTACGCTATTTTCTATTTCCTGTTTGTGTTCAAAATAAATGGTTTGCATTTTATTGTATTGTTCAATTTCTTCATGGGTTGGTTTTTTACTACTTTCTAATTTGTTTTTTAGAAGTTGAATATTGAACATTAAACTATCAAGATAATTCCGATGAGATAATGTTTCATTGGCTAATTTCTTCTGAAGCTCACTTTTCATTTGAAAATTTTCAAAAACCTCTTTCACGTCAATATAAGCTGTTTTATTTAAAGAATTTTTATCCGCCTTACCAACAACATTGTAAAGGCTAACGCTACCTATCAGAATGAATATTACAATATATATGTAGTCCTTCTTATTCAACATAAAATTTTAATTTATAGTCTTCGTTTTTATTATTTACTACCTTCAAAAAGTAAAACCCTTTTTTTAATCTATAGGGCATTAAATCTAATTCAAATTGATTATACCCTGTATTCTTTATTATTTCATTAGACATGCTTTCAATATCAACTTCTTCATCAGCATGGTTTACTTTGCCTAAATCCGGTTTTATTTCTTCATTTTTATTATTCAGAATCACACATGCTATATTTTGTTGGTTATATTTTTCATCGAATTTGAAGAATATTCGTTCATTTTTCACATTATAATAGCTCCCATCTAATTCTCGTTTTAACGCAACAAACATCATATCTTTAGGCACATCCTCTTTATGAATTTTAAATTCCCATGCTTCGGTTTGATTAACCACTGCTCCGTTTGCCATTTTCTGAATTTTCCAGCCGTAACGATTACCTTCTTCGAGTTTTTTTGCATCGAATGGATATTGTACTTGGTGTTGATTTACATTATTCTTTATGTAAAAAGGTGGTTTTATTTGTATTCCTGATTCTGCTGTTTGACCTTCGTCTAATTGTACCAATACCAATCTGAAATATTCTCCCGAAGCCAACAGATTAAATGGTTCGTTGTGCATCCACATCAACTGTGGTGTTTTTGTTTCTATTTCTTCTCCGTCAGGAGGAAAAACTAACAACAATATACCGTTATCGTTCGAATCAAAATCCTGGCAATATTCATCCCCATCTTCATTTGATGTTGTAGGTAAAATTCTTACACAATAATTGAAGTTACCAGCTGGCAGCCGTTTGTTGATTTTTAAAAAACTTCCTTGTTCGGACGAACTATAATTAACAGATGATAAGCTGAATTGATTGGATTGAATGTTAGTTACTCCTTTTTTAAGTAGAAAAGGGGTTGTTGTTACCATAAGTATTTTTTCATTTGCCGAATTGGTAATTTGTGCTTCAAGGTACATGGTGATTTCATTTCCATTGTTCACTACCATAATTTGAACCATGTCACTCGGGGTAACATTATAAGCGGTAAACTTACTTGAAGTAATAATGGTTTGACTATATCCTGTATTTAGGTTAGAAAAAAAGATAACAAACAATGTTAACTTTAATAGGTTTAATAATGCTTTCATAACTAAGGGGGTCTTTAGATAAAAAAATACCAACAACATAATGTTAGTAAATTGATTTAGCTAAGTAAAATAAATCCTATCATTAAAACAAATTTATTTTCAAAATGTGCTGTTTTCTTTTTAAACGGTCGTTTTTATACCACTTTTGTGCATTTTTACCAGAAAAAGGTTAAAGTCGTAGAATAAAAATAGGGGTATTTATTTACATCATTAATTAATAAATTGTTATAAAAATCTCCTATTATTAATTTTTCCCCACTAAAATCCCAACGCCAGTTTTTACCCAATTTAACACTTGTCTTTAAACCGTAGCCTACTTGAGAAGGGGTGTGTTTTGAAAAAGAATATCTAACAGTTCCTGTTATATCAATTCTTTTAGTAAAAAAAGTAAATGCATTTTCAATAATATTTGCATCAGCAACACTCATGGTGTCATTGGTTTGAAACCTATTGAATATAATAGCATTCTCCCATTTTTTCTTGTAAGCTATGTTTGTTGACAGGTTAAAATTTTGATAGATTCCTCGTGTGCTATCGTTTTGCAAATTGTAATAAGAATAAACCCCTGTAAGATTGATGGTAGTATTTTTAATTCTATTGGTGTGTGTGGCAATAAAATTTACAATTTGGTTATGGTTGGTAATATCAATATTTTCTTCTTTGAGCTTTATGTTCTGTATTATTGGTCGATAATCAACTTTTAATGTGGTCTTTTTTGTCAACCTGTAACTTACATCTATTCCGTATGACATCAACAGATTTTTGTATGCGTACATATTCAGTATATTATCCTCTTCTCGTCTTACAAACCCACCTATGGTAATTTTTTTATTAATTTTTTGTTTTAGTTTAGCCTCATAACGAATGTTGTCGTTTCTTAAAAATCCTACACCATAACTGATAAAAAATGGGTCGATGTATCGAAACGTAAGTTTGACATTGGTTTTATTATTAAAGAAATTTAGGTTGTTTTGAATAAATGCTGCATTGGTTCTATCACTAAATCCAAATAATTGATTGAACACACTTGATTGTTTTTCAAAATTTACTTCATTTACTTGTAAAGCGGACCTTCCATAAACCATATCGATACTATGTTTTTCTTTAATAATTACTCTACCATCAATTTCAAAAACATAATTTTTCTCAGTATCGGTATTTGATGTAGAGATATATGAACTTTTTCCCATTCCAAAAAGTCCGCCTACAAATAAATGGCTTTTCTCTTTTTCTCCATATCCAACTTTTAGTGCTGCGATTCTCCTGCCTTGTTCAATATTCGTAAAATCGAAGAAATTATACACATTTCTGGTTGTGTTCATTAGATTTTTTAATAGATTGTTAGAAGGAAGAATATTATTTACTGTTTTACCATAAGTAAATGCTAGGTAGAATTTGTTTTTACCATATTCAAAATTAATTCCGGTAACAGGTATATTGTTGACTAAAAAATAAGAATGGTTTGGATTGGTCATACCTATTTCTAGTTTTTTGATGTAACTTAAAAACAATAAAAACTTCGCTTTCTTTTTTTCTTTAAGGGCTTTTTTTTCATCTTCTAAATTTACTATACTCGACAAATCAAGATCAGCAATTTGTTTCTCTACTTCTTTAAGTTCAGTTTTCATGTCGTTATATTTTTGCCTTGCAGCATCATCCATTTCATAAGCTTTTGCTTTATTTTTTTCTAATGAATCAAGTTTTGGATTATTTTTTAAAGAATCAATACTCGGTTTCTCTATTTTTAAATTTTGATATTGTTTCAGGCTATCTGAGGCATGCTTTTTCTTATTTTCTAATTCTTCTTTTTTACGTTTTCTTTCCGCCTTTTTTAATGCTTTTTTCTCCTTTTTTTCATCTTGTTTCTTTTTCTTTAGTTTCTTTTTTATTTCTATCTTATACATTCCCAACGAATCCATGATTATTTTTTTGTTGGTTCTGGCAATTTTTAAATCTGTTTTTTTTGATGGAGTGCTATTTGAATCAACTGATATTAAATTATGTTTGACGTTGCTAAATTTATTTTTCCATCGTTTTGCTATTTCATTTTTATCATTCTTTAAAGAATCTACATTAATCTTTTTGTTTGTTTTAACAACTTTTTTTCTTCCTTCTTTAGGAAGTGTAACATTTGTATCTACAACTGCTGAAGTACTATTGGTATCAACAAATATTGAATCTTTTTTAGGTTTGTCGCTTTTATTTCTCCATCGTTTTTTTATTTCTTTTTTATCTATTTTTAAAGAATCTTGAATACATTTTTTATCCTTTCTTATGAGATACATCTCATCTTTTTTTGAATACAAAACGGTACGCCCTGAATCTTTTCCATTTCTATCTTTCTTAACTCCTTTATTTTTTAAAGAATCTTCTGCACTTTTTTTAATGGCATCAGAATCTACAATTTTATTTTTCATTGACATTTCGTAAAATGCAATTTTTTGAACTATCGTTTGTTTTATTCTTAATAAGGAATCTTTTTTTGCCATAATGGCTTGCTGCTGTTTCATTTGTTCCTCTCTTAAGATCTGAATAAATTTTTGTACGTCAAATTCAAGTCTAAAATAATTGTTTAATCCAGATGATGTGGCCGCGGTAGAGTATAGAAAAGTAGATTTAAATGGTAATATCTTAATTTTAAAACCAAATGAACCTTGTAAGGTAGAGTTTAAATTTGGAGGTGACGGATTGATTAAAATTGGTAACAATCCATATTCTGAACCAAGACCAATATTCCCCTCATAAAAAGTTTGCTTTAATTTATTTCCAGATTTATCTGCTTTTTGAAATCCTAAAGAAGCAATTTTTGACTTTACTGCTGTTGAATCAATATTTACCAATTGTGCTACTGCCTCTGAAGAAACAAAGAAAAAAGTTAAAAATATTGTGTAAATAAATAATCTCACCAACTACAATAATAATTAATTGGTAAAGGTATATAATCTTAATATTCTAAAACAAATTGAATTTACATCACCAGAAATTTGTATAAAATTAGCCTATGTAAAATTGCTTAAAACTATCATTGAGGAGTGGATTCTAAAGCGTACTAATTCGCACAAAATCGTATAAAAGTGGACTTTTTATCTTTTTCATCCAAATCGATACGACTCAATGATAGCAATACTTACAGGCTAAATTTATTATTCTGTGGTACGTACTGAAAATCCTTGTGTCCCTGGTTCGATTCCTGGAGGCACCACCAGAAAAACCTCTGTTTAACGACAGAGGTTTTTTGGTTTTATACCTGAATAGTTTTATGTTTAGCTTATGCTAACGATATACACAAAGCGAAGCAAATGCTTCGCTTAGGTAACTTTTTTTTGATAAACTACGCTGAGATGGGGTATTTTTACACCATTTATATCAAAAATAATCAACCACATTTTGAATTTGGCATTTAATTTTCGTCACCTAAATAAAACGTGAAATGAAGTTCTACTACCTGTTCAATTCTATCTTTTTTATATGATTTTTCAGTACAATTATAATAAAATTCCACACTAACACTCTGTGCCATTCCTTTATCAAAATTATTATCTCCGCTCATACTTATTGGAGAAGGTAAACTTTGAGACTCAGAATTATTACAGTCTTTATCGCTTTTGGAAATGAAATAGACAATCTTATCTATTTTGACATCTCCACGATTAACACTCTTACCATTTTCATCAGTTTCATCAGTATCTTGATTTTCACTATTGATTATTTCGTTAGGTTTTCCAAGTAATTCAAGTATCTCCTTCCTTGAT